>NZ_BAAABH010000030.1:0-43127 GCF_054767855.1 Clostridium sp. CTA-19
ATGTAATAATAAAGATTTTAAATAAGCTATTCATTGAAAATTGATTTAGAAACTCTTATAGATTTTTGTTTGATTTTTTTGACCTAATCCAAGGACGGATTAGCCGGTGCACCAGACAAGGACGTCGCTTCTCCGGGTAGTCATAAAAAKCAGATAAAAATCTATTTAGAGTTTCTTTGAAATTTTCACAGACTAGCATTTTAAATTTTTCATTATTACTTTTTAACACTATAAATTTAGAATTTTTAGGCTTAGCTTTACCCCTATGCTTGTTTCACTATAAAATTTCTTAACAATCAATTTTTAGTTTAATATAAAAGTTTTATATTAATTTTAATTTAAAGTTTTTACTCTTATACATATTATTCTTTTATCAACTAAATATTTCCTTTACCCGTTAATTTAAATTTATTACTTAAATTAGAAAAAGGTTATATAAAGATATTTTTTCATCTTTATATAACCTTTTTCTTAGTAAATGCTTTTAAATTATAATTCTAATGCTATTTCCATCATATCAGTAAATGTTTCTTGTCTTTCTTTAGGATTTGTTTCATCACCTGTTAATACGTGATCTGATACTGTAAGTATAGATAATGCTTTAACTTTATTTTTAGCTGCTAAAGTATATAACTCTGCTGTTTCCATTTCTATAGCTAAAGTCCCATAATCTATCCATTTTTGTATTCCCATTCCTGTATCATCATAGAATAAATCACTGGATAATACATTACCAACTTTTATATTTAACCCTTTGCTTATCCCAAGCTCATAAGCCTTCTTCAAAAGTTCAAAATTAGCTGTAGGTGCATAATCCATTCCTTGAAATCTTCTTCTATTAATTCCTGAATTAGTTGAAGCGCTCATAGCCAAAACTATATCTCTTATTTTAACATCCTCATTTATTGCTCCACAGCTTCCAACTCTAATTAGTTTTTTAACTCCATAAGAATTTATAAGCTCATTAGCATATATAGATAGTGACGGAAGCCCCATTCCAGTTCCCTGTACTGATACTCTTTTTCCCTTATACATACCTGTATATCCATACATACCTCGTACATCATTATAACATTTTGCATCTTCTAAATAAGTATCTGCTATAAATTTTGCTCTTAATGGGTCCCCTGGTAATAGCACTATCTCTGCTATTTCCCCTTCATTAGCCATTATATGTAGATGTTTAGCCATATTAAACCCTCCCTAAAAAATATAATCTATTAATTATATATTGTTACTATTTATAAATTATAACATTATTGTATTTTTTTAAAAAGTTATTAGATAACTTTAAAGCTTGGATACCTAAAATAGTGAGACATGCTCCAAATTACTTAGAATTCAACACTATATTTTGTATAAAAATATTTTAAGTTATTGAATAAATTTAAATTAGAGCTTGTTTCTCTATATAAGTTAGTTAAAAGTTAAGAATTAAATGTCACCTTTTGAACCTTCCGTTAAAAGTGATAAAATTAACATTACTATGGCTATAGGTACTACCCCTACTAATATTAATTTTATATTTAAAGCTTTAAATCCAAATATAATTGGACTACCTAATGTATATACCCCAATTATAGATGATATTATTAATATGTTTATATTAAACCTTATTCCTTTTAATATTATTTTTAAAATATTATTTTTATTTTCTAATATATTTATCCTAATAAAAATTTCATTTTTACTCATTGCCATTGCTGTAGCTGTATTAATCATTTCAACACTAGTATTTTCTTTCAATTTAACTATACTATTACTGAAATAAATTATATTGTAAATTGTCAATAAAATAATTACTGTCTTTCTTCCACTACCTAATATAATAACTAAAATAGCTAAAACAGCTATATATGGTATAAAACTTATAAGTTCTATAAATAATTTATATACTTTATAAAATTTACTTCCAATTCTACTGTTAAAAATTATAAAAGCTATTATTGAAAAAACTATAGCTACTGTAATAGCTATAAATACCATACTTATAGTGTTTAAAAACAAATATTTCATACTATGTGGCATTGACCAAACTTCTTTTTTTACGACAATCATATCTATAAGACTAATAATTAAACCTAAAATTACAGATAAAAATAATATTATTCCATACCTTTTCTTAACCATCTCTCTACCCCTTTAAATAAGTTAAAGCCTTTATTATATCCTTTACATTAAGTGCCCCAACTACCTTTCCATTCTCTCCCAATACATCTAAATCATATACAGTCTTTTGAAGCATAAATGTTAATGCATCTTTTAATGTTTTATTTTGAGAAATTCTTTCCCTTACGTCTTTTCCTAGTTTTGGTATCATATAATCTTCAATTATCATATTAGATAGCATGTTAATATATAAATCAGCAGAACTTCCATCATTTAAAATATCTACTTTTGAATTAGACATTAATTTATCTGCTCTATCAAAACTCTTAAGTTTCCCCTCTTCTATAACAGCTACCCTATCTCCAATTTTTATAGCTTCTTCTAAATTATTCGTAGCAAATATTATTGTTTTACCTAGTTCCTTATGTAATTTTAAAAGACATTCTGAAAGCATAAGCCTAGATTCTGATTGTAAATTTTTAAAAGGCTCGTCCATAATAATAATATCTCCATCATTTAAAAAGGTTCTTATAAGACCTATCTTATGAATTTCTTCTGTATTTAATTGATATACTCTTTTGCTTTTATATTCATAATAATTTAAATCTAAAATAGAAAAATATTCATCTAATATAGTATCAATTTTTGTATTATCCCAATTTAATTTTTTAGGGACTATGCTTAAATTTTTTCTTATATCCATATTAGAAAATAATCCAACCTCTTTATTTATGTATCCTATACTTAATCTAAGAGTTTTTATATCAAAGTCGTTTATATTAACATCATTTATGAATATTTCTCCCAAATCTTCAATTACTATCCTATTTAACATATTTAAAATCGTAGTTTTCCCACTTTTACTTTGTCCTAAAATTACAGTTACTTCTCCATCTATAACATCTAAATTTAAGTTTTCAACAACAATTTCTTTGTTATATATCTTTGTAACTTGCTCAAATGAAATCATTTTAACCTCCTCAACTCCATTAAACACATTTTTTCTCCATAGCTTTTCACTCTATAATATTATATATATTTTTTCTCTTATTATATACCTTTCTTTCAATATATCGACATTTATTCATATATTATAATACTTTTTTAATTATAATCATAAAAAAACATAAAAAGCATATAACTTTTTATGTTTTTTCAAATTTAATCATATTTAAAATTTTATATAAACATTGATATAATTTTTATTATAACTAAATGCAAAGGATAAAATATATAAAATAAATACTTGGTAAATTTATTATTTATTCCTCTTTTACCATTATATAAAAGTATAAAAATTATTGAAAATACCATCATCCATTGAGGATCGAACAAGATTAATTGCTCATAAGCATTTCCGCTACCTATAGTTGAAAAAACACCAGTTACACATAATGAAAATAAAATATAGGCTACTGACATAATAAATTTTTTATCTCTTAAAAAATAGAATATTAAAGTCATTCCTACTCCAAATATTGAAGCTTCTGAAAAAAATGATGCAATAATAACTGCTAATGAACATATTATTCCTAAAATATATTTTTTGCTGTTTTTTGTATAGTCTATTACATACATTAATAATACAGCTAATGCTAAGGATAAGAATATATTGTTATGAATATGAAATACTACTCCTATTATTTGCATAATTAATGCAGATCCAAATAGTCTTCCCATATATTTAATTTTACTTTTAGTATGAAAAAATCCTTCTACTATAAAGTAAAAAAATATAGGTGAAACCACTCTCCCTATAAAATTAAACCACATAGGCATCCCTGAAAAATTACTTCCTACATGATCAAATACCATTAATATCATTGCTATAATTTTAATTGCAAATGCATCCATGAATATCCTCCTAAAAATTTATTTTCTTTAAGGATATTCTATTGCATTTATTAATTAACTCAAATTTAAATTACTTTCATTTAAATTACAATGTTGTAATAAATCAAACTTTAATGTTTCAAACCCTTATAAATTTTTAAAACCTTTCACAACTTCTATTTAAATTTATTCATTAAATCTTTGTTGTTATTTAATAAAATTCAAACTATCCATTATTAACCATGATGTTAATGGTAAAACCCCATATACAAGCAACATATGAATTTATTATACTTTGTTTTTTAATTCCTCAATACTTTTAAACCTCCAAAATAAAAAATACACTATATTTATTATAAATATTCCAGTAAATATTATTACAATTTGATTTAATATACTTATAGAATACATCATACTTGCAAATTTCATAAACATAAATGCATTTAAAAATGCTAATATATACGGTACAAAGAATATAAATGCCATTTCTCTTGATATTATTTCTTCTATTTCTTTATCTGTTGCACCAATACTCTTTAAATTTCTAAAATTAATTTTATTATATATAACTTCATTATAAAATCTAATATAAACTAAACTTAACGCCATAAAATAAATTAGTGTACAAATTAAGGTAGAGAAATATATGGATATTTTATTTGTAGATATAGAATCATAATATCTACTTACTCTTGATATCATATAAAATGTATCTTCTTTATCATATTTATAATATTCTTCTCTTATATTATCAATTATTTTAGTAGCTTCTGTCCATTTAGGCAAATCATATGCTATACAACTAAGATAGTTTAATTTTCCATTTAATTCATTAAACATATTTTCTGAAATAACATATAAATCATTAGCACTAATTGCATATGTTATATTAGGTATAGCCTTCTTATTTATACTTAACTTCTTACCATTAACCGGTACATAATCTTCTGTAATTTCCTCTTTAAATAAGGGGACACTATAAACCTCATCATCATTAACACTGATTTCAGACTTTCCATATTGCAGCGCTAATTTATTATAATCTTCATTACTTATAAATGAAATATGCTCATTTAAATTCAGTATCTTATATTTAGTTTTATAGTAACTAAAATCATTTTTTTCTAATATATTATCTAAATCTTTTTCAAAGGGAATTGTTTCACTTTTATTATTTATGAAAATGCAATATGTATAAGGAATTTCAACTTCTAAATTTTTTGCTACTACCATAGCATCCGTATATAGCATAGATATTATAGCAAAGGTTACAGTTAAAAGAATTGTTGCTAAAATTACTATATTAGACATATTAATGAAACGTTCTTTAATTGATGATAGTAGTATTATATTTTTACCTTTTATTTTTATAAAATATATTTTAGATAATAAATGTAAAAAATAAGGAATTAAATATTTTAATAATATGAAATTTATAATAGCTATGGTAAAAAATTCAATAAAAATGTAAATAGGGCTTATTTCAATATGTGAATTAAATTTATGTAATAATATCATAAGTATTAATATTATTATAGAAGTATAAATTTTCCATTTATTTAAAGCTTCAGTTTTTTTATTATCAATTAAAAGCTCATTACATCCTTTTTTTAAAATTTTGTTACAATTAATAGTGTAAGCTAAAATAAATATTATAGTATAAACTAAAACAGTTTCTATTATTGCATAAGTTGGAAAATAAAAATTCATACTTTCTATTTTGGTAATAGCACTAAAAATTATAAGAAAAAACTTTAAAAATACAACCCCTAATATAACACCAATAATTATTGCACTTCCACCAACTATTAAATTTTCTATCATAAAAAACTTATAGAAATCTTTATAGTCTACACCTAGTGCCATTAATACTCCAAATTCTCTTTTTCTCATATTTATAAATGTATTTAATGAATACATTATAAAAAATATAGATACTAAAATAACTTCAAATTTTATATAGCTAATATTAAACCGTAAATCACCCTGTACACTTTCTATTAATACAGGATGATTTATTATAGCTGAAGTTATAATGAATATAAAAACAGCTGCACAACTGCTAATTAAATAATATAAATATAATTTCAGATTTCTTATAGTACTTTTAAATAAGATTTTTTCAAAATTCATAGTCATTCCCTCCTAGAAAGGAAAGTACATCTAATATTTCTCTATAAAATTGCTTATTATTCTCTCCTTTATATATTTCATTATAAATTTCTCCATCCCTTAAAAATATAACTCTATTTGAAAAACTTGCAATATAAGGATCATGAGTAACCATGAATATAGTTGTATTCATTTGGGTTTGTATCTTCTTCATTAACTTCATTACATCATCACTGCTTTTAAAATCTAAACTTCCTGTTGGTTCATCTGCAAATAAAACTTTAGGCTCTGTAATTAAAGCTCTAGCTATAGCTACTTTTTGTTTTTCTCCTCCTGAAATTTCAAATATGTTTTTATGCAATATGTCTTTTATATTTAAAAATTCACTTAAAAATTTTAATTTAGATTTCATTTCACTATTCTTTTTATTTAAAAATGTTAATGGTAAAATTATATTGTCTTTTACATTTAAATAATCCAATAATCTAAAATCTTGAAATATACAACCTAAGTTATTCCTCCTAAATATTGTTATTTCTTCTTCTGAGAAATTACTAATATTTTTATTATATATTTTTACTTTTCCTGCAGAAGGTTTTGTCATACCATAGCAAATATTTAAAAAAGTACTTTTACCACTGCCTGAAGGTCCCATAACAGCTATGAACTCATTATTTTCTAAATAAAAGTTTAAATTTTTAATAGCAAATTCACCTTTTTTATAAATTTTATAAACCCCTTCTAGTTCTATTAAATTCAAGTTACCACCTCAAAACGTTATATTATAATAATAACTTTAGTTCCAATTCCTTGCTGTGACTCTATATATATTTGGTGATCTAATTTATTGCACACTTCTTTTACTAAATGCAATCCCATTCCTGTTGATTCACCATAAGTTCTTCCATTTTCACCTGTATAGAAAGCCTCAAAAACTCTTTTTATATCACTTTTAGATATCCCTATACCTTCATCTATGACTTGAATTTTTACTCTATCATTTTCCTTCTCAGCTATAACTTCTACAGATTTCCCCTTACCTTGTGAATATTTTATGCTATTTATTAATATTTGTTCTAATATAAATTCTATCCATTTTTTATCGCTATTTATAATTAACCCCTCTTCAATTCTAGTTTTAGGGAAAATTTTATTCTTTATAAAATAACTTTTTAAAGTATTTATAGCATTTTTTATAGGAATTTCTGCTGGAAATTGTTTTATTGAAAAATCATTTTTAAAATCTTCTATTCTAGCATTGTATAAAGCTAATTTTAATCCTCTTTCTAATTTATCAACTTCACTTTTTATATCTAATATAAATTCTTCTCTTTCATATTCTTGCATATATAGTTTTATTACTGAAATCGGCGTTTTCATATGATGAACCCATTGATTCATAAAATCTAACTGTTCTTTTTGCCTTTTTATTTGATTATAAACTTCACCTTGATAAAATCCGTACATTTCATTACTGATTCTATTTAATTCTTGTCCTAAATAAGAATCTCCAAACTCCGATACTAGTTCTTCAAAATTTACATAACTTTTAGACAATCCTTTATAAAATTTTTTATTTTTAAAATATCTACAAACCATATAAATTAAAACTACAAACATATTTAGAATAACAAAATACATTTTGTTATTTACAGTATTAAGTCCATCAAAAATTAAGTCACAACCAAATATTAATACAAAGCTAAATAAATATACCAAAACAAACCCTAAATTATCTTTTATAAACAGTTTCATCTAATTGCCTCCAACTTATATTAATCCTATATCCTGCCCCCCTAACAGTTTCTATAACATTTTCTATATTAAGCTCTAACAATCGTTTTCTTAATCTTGTTATATTTACATTTAGTGTATTATCATCTACAAAGGATTGATCATCCCAAAGTTTTTCTAATAATACATCTCTAGATACAATTTTAGGATAACTGCTCATAAGACAATCTATAAGTTCGCACTCCTTTTTACTTAATATAACCTTATTCTCCTTATATTCCAGTTCTAATCTTTCTGGGTATAGCATTAGTCCTTCTAAATTTACAATTCTTTCATTTGATGTTGATGCGTATTCTCCATATACTCTTCTTAAATTGCTTTTTATCTTAGCTCTTACAATTTCATAATTAAATGGTTTAACTATGTAATCATCTGCACCACTTTCTATAGCCATTATCTGATTCATATCACTGTCTCTAGCAGATATAAATATTATAGGACATAGTGATTTTTGTCTTATTTTACTACACCAATAATACCCATCAAATTTGGGTAAATTTACATCCATAAGAACTAAATTAGGATTTTCTCTATTAAAAATTTCCATAACTTCATCAAATTTTTCAACTTTTAAAACACTATATCCGTACCTTTCAATATATTCACTTAACAATGTTGCAATTTTTAAATCGTCCTCTACTACCATTATTTTATAAGACATACCATTATCTCCATTTCATAAATTTTATTTATAATAATATAAAAATACAATATTATTATAAATAAGGTATGTCTATTTTAAACATACCTTATTTATATTATCTATTATTTCCGTAAAATTATTTCAATAGTTTTTAATTTACTATTTTAAACCTTCCATCTATTCAGTTTCACTTATTATTTTATAATAATTTTTTGAAGTTATTATGTAATATATCATGTATATCACAATGTATGGAATTAATACTTGCAGTTCAATTAAAGCTGTATTTTGATTAAAAGCCTTTGCTATATATGAAATTGCTACAGCACTATGCACTATTCCTACAATTAAAGGAATTATAAACACATATGCAACCTCTTTGTATATTGTAGATTTTATACTTTTTTCACTAACTCCTATCTTTCTTAAAGATTTGTATCTACCACTTTCTTCTGTTGCTTCTGAAATTTGTTTGAAAAATATTATACTTCCCATTGCAACTAAGAATACTCCCCCTACAAATATTCCTATGAATAGCATTCCAGAAATAGATGTAGATTGTTCTTTAAAGTTTTCATAGTAAGATGAATATATAAATATATCACTTCTATCATCTTTATTTTTTAATACTTCTTCATTTACTGCATCATTAATCTTTTTATCTAACATTTCTATATTTTTATTATCGGAAAGTTGATATATATTTAATTTTTGTAACTCACCAATTTTCTTTACTTCATTATAATCTTTATCATTTAGTATAATGGTTTCAAATGACATATGCTCATTTATTAAATTATTTTTATAATATTTCTTTATAGTATAATTTTCAAAATTAATATTATCATTTGTTATATTTATTTCTTTAGGCTCTTCTTTATTAGATGCACTGTCTCCAAATTCATAAAAATATAGACATTCACCTGGTTTTAAATCAATGTTTTCATATTTTTTCTCTCTTAAATTATTTATCTTATCGAAATCACTTTCAGACATCACATTCAAATTTGACTGTTGTAAATCTACTTCACCTTCAACTTCAACATATTCAGCCTTTGTACTTCCTAAAAATTTAGTATTATTTTCTTCTTGTATAAATTTTGTAATATCACGGTCTAATGACTTACTATCTATAGATGTCATATATGAATATGGATACATATCATTAAACTTCCCGATAAACTTATCATAATAGCTTATACTTACACCCATAGCTGTTATAGTTGTTGCACTTAAAATCGCTATTAATGCTAATGCTCTAGAATTTCCTTTTATTCTAAACAGTAACTTAGATGTTACTATCATATTTAATCCTTTAAAATAAGATGTTTTATTTCTTTTTCTAGCCTTTATTAAAAATATTAATAAAGATGAAAATAACATAAAAGTTCCAACAGTTATTGATATTAATATTACTATCAATGATAACTCTGCATTTGAGGAATTTATTAAATTTAAATAGTTAAGATATCCAAACAAAATAAGTATTATTGATAATACTGCTTTTATCATTGATGCTTTTGGCTCAACTTCTCTTTTGCTTTCTGCTTTAAATAAATCTATAAGCTCAAATTTATAAATAGTTCTTCCACTAATAATAGAAACTAAAATAAAGATTATAATAAATGCTATAATTGTATTTATTATTCCTTTACTTGTTATTACTTTTCCAATAGGTATACTAAGTCCAATCATCTTTATTAGAACAATAGTTGCAAATTTCGCAAATATAGCTCCTAACAAAATTCCTATCACTAATGCTATAATACCAATAAAGAAAGTCTCTAAAAACAACATTCTACCTATACTCTCATTTTCAATTCCTAAAAGAGAATATAATCCAATTTCCTTTTTTCTTTTCTTTAGAAAAAAGTTATTAGAATACCATATAAACATTCCAGAAAAAAATAATATTATGTAAGATGACATTTTAAAACCTGTACTAAGTTTAACACTTTCTTGTAAAATACCATTTATTGTTTCATTAAACTCTAAAGATTTAAATATAAAAAATATTGATACTGATACTATTATAGAAACAAGATAAACAATATAATTTTTCAAATTCATTTTAACATTATTTTTTGCTATATTAAATATCATCTGTAGAATCACCACCAATTAAAGCCATAGTATCAATTATTTCCTGAAAAAATACTTTTCTTGTTGAAGATTTATGAATTTCTTTATAAAGCTTACCATCTTTTATAAAGATTACCCTTTTACAATAACTTGCAGCACCTGGATCATGTGTTACCATCATTATCGTAGCTTTTCTTTCTTCATTTAAACTTTCTAAGGAATTTAAAAGTTCTTTTGATGACTTAGAATCTAATGCTCCAGTAGGTTCATCTGCTAGTATAATAGATGGTTGTGATATTATTGCTCTAGCTGCTGCTGTTCTTTGTTTTTGTCCTCCTGAAAGTTCAGTTGGGTATTTATTTAATAGTTCTTCTATTCCTAACCTTTTACATGTTTCCATAACCTTTAACTCTATTTCTTTAACACTTACCTTACTTATAGCTAAAGGTAAAGCTATATTTTCTTTAACAGTTAATGTATCTAACAAATTAAAATCTTGAAATATAAATCCTAAGTTTTCTCTTCTAAACTTAGCTAATTCTTTATTATTTAAATCAGTAATATTTTTTTCCTCAATTTTAATTTGCCCATGAGATGGTTTATCTATAGTTGATACTATATTTAATAATGTACTTTTTCCTGCCCCTGATGGTCCCATTACACCTACAAATTCTCCTTCTAAGATTTGTAAATCTATATTTTCTAATGCTTTATAACTAATCCCTTTAGTTTTATATACTTTTGAAACATTTTTAATTTCTAATACGCTTTTCATTTAACCATTCTCCTTATAGTTATTTTAATGATGGATATAAAAATTTATATATTTTTTGTCTATTTTCAATTTTATCTCCATAGTATTTTTTTGCATATGACTTATCTTGTTCTTCAACTTCACCATTTCTACTTACCCAATTTGCCATCATTTCCTTAAAATCTTTACCATTAAAATTTTCTGATATATAAAATGAACCTAATCTTATATTATTCTCTGCCTTAGCTACATCTGCTTTGTTTTCAATTTTTATTCCTGCCTTTTTTGCTATTTCCATACCTGACTCATCTGTTATATTCATAAGTCCAGATGGTCTTCCTTTTTTATAAGGTGTTTCTCTGAAATTTGTTTCAAAGTGAATAACAGCCGCTATAACAGACGGATCTACTTTGTAATTTTCTCCACACTCCTTGATAACATCTATATTTGTTATAGGAAATAGCATTTCTCTTACAAATAGCCCAGAGCTTATTACTATTACAGCTAATGATAATAAAACTATTGTTACTTTCTTCATGTTTTTTATTCCTCCAAACTATACTAAAATTTTATTTAATAACTTAAAATTAATTTTTTAATTTATTACAAGTTTATTTTAATATGGATTTATAATTTTAAATATTGATTTATATTTCATAAATATTACAGCCTTGTAATGTTAATAAAAATAACCTTGCTAAAATTTAGCAAGGTTATTTTTACTACATATTATTTTATAATCTATATAATTCTTATTTTAATTTTATACTCCCTGTTCTACATTTCCATTTCTAATTTTAGGACCATTTCCATTACAACTACCTCTATTTTGTTTACAGTTTTCTCTATTTTGCTCACAATTCTCTCTATTTTGAGGACAATTTTCATTATCTCCTCCATAATAACATTGATCATTCGTGTTTTCTTCCACTGCTGGAGTTTCAGTCCCATCACTTATCTTAACCGGTGCAATTTCACTTTTTACTTCAGATTGCATATTTTGACTCTTAGTTTCAACATTATTTGATGTCCCTGCAAAAACCATTCCTGTAGCACCTAAAGTCATAGTTGTTGCCATAATTAATGATAATATTATTTTTTTCATTTTAAATTCCTCCTATAAGTTAAATTCATATTCTCTAATATAATATTACTTATAAGTTTTAATACTTTTTTGTTTAATTTGTGATGAATTTGTGAAAATTGTAATTAAAGCACTTTATCTTTAGGGATTATGAAATAAAATTCTACTCCAGATTCTTTCAAGTTTCTAGCACCATATGAAAATTCATGTTTTAATAATATTTCTTTTGAAATAGATAAACCAATTCCCATTCCTCCACTACTCTTATTTTTTAAATATCTATCCCAAACTTCACCTATAAATTCTTCATCTATTCCTTTCCCATTATCTCTTATGCTTATTTTCACATTATCGCTTACATTTTTTAATATTATTTTTATAGAATCTCCACAGCTATGTTTTATACTGTTATCTATTAAGTTATAAATTACTCTATATAAGTAAATTTCATCACCTTTTATAAAAATATCATTATTTAAGTTATTTATAACAGCTATTTCAAAATTATCATTACTCATAAAACTAATCTTTTTTACACATTCCTTTATAATATGAGTAATACTAATTCTTTCGAAATTCATATTAACTTTGCCCTCTTTTATTTTTGAAAGTTGTAATATTTCAGATACTAACCTGTTTAACCTATCAACTTCTTCAATTATGATTTCACTATATTCTTTTACCTCTTCTCCTTTTACTAATTCATCACCTATTGCCTCACTATAATTTTTAATAATACTTAGGGGAGTTTTAAAATCATGACTGACATTAGCTATAAATTCCCTTTGCAAATTATATTTATAGCTTATTTCCTTAGACATTTTTTTAATACTTTGTGCCAACTCCTCTATTTCATCTCCTGTTTTGACATTTATATGTACATCAAAATTTTCTTTTGCTATTTCATCTGAAGCCTGTTTTAAATCTATTATAGGCTTTGTAAATCTTCTTCCAAGATAAATAGCTAATGGATTTGATATTATAATAGAAACCATAAATATAATAGCTAAAATTAAATATATTAAATTTATATATTCTTTTGTATCATAATAACTTTTCATTACAACTATGTATCCAGAATCTGTAGGTTTTTTATATGTTAAATATTTTTCTCTTTTATTAGTAACTAAAGTGTCCTTTTCTTTCAACTTTTCTACATCTACTTTATTTAACCACATCATTTTCCCAGGTCCAAAACAATGTGAATTACCACCTTCACTAATTATTCCTAATACTAACGAACTACTATATGTTCCATACATTTTATATTCTGATTCTATTTGACCACTTATCTTTTCTAACTCATTATATTGTTGCTTTATGTATACTTTTCCTAAAAGAACTGTTGAAAAAATATATCCCAATCCCATAACAAGAACTGTGGATAATAAAAAGTATTTTAAAATTCTCTTAGTTATTTTATTCGTTCCTGTCTTCAAGTTTATAACCTACCCCCCACACTGTCTTTAAATTCTCATTAAAATATTTTACTTTTTCTCTTAAATTTTTAACATGAGTATCTATCGTTCTAGAATCTCCTATAAAATCATAACCCCATACCTTTTCTAAAAGTTGTTCTCTATTAAACACTATATTCATATTTCTAATCAAAAAAGTCATTAAATCAAACTCTTTAGGTGTCAAAGTTATAATACTACCAAACTCCTTTACTAGATGTTTTTCTACATCAACTATCAGATTATCAATCTTAAAATTTTCACATTTATTTTCCTTAATTGTATTAATTCTAAGCTTAACTCTTAATACAAGTTCCCTCATACTTATAGGTTTTACCATATAATCATCTGCACCTAACTCTAATCCAAATATTCTATCTTCCTCATCCCCTCTAGCGGTTATCATGATTACAGGGACTTTAGAATTTAATGATTTTGATTTTCTTAACAAAGACCATCCATCTTTTTTAGGTATCATAACATCTAAAATTATAAGATCAAAAGTTTCATTTTCTATAAGTTCATTTCCTTCAAAACCATCTTTTGCACATATAATTTCATAACCCTCTTTATTTAAATATAGTTTCATAACATCTCTAAGTTTTTTTTCATCTTCAACTATTAATATTTTACTCATAATGACACCTCACCCTTACTTACTATATAGTTTATAAGTAATTATACATATTTTTAATAGAAATTTACTTATTCTATTATACTTTTAACATTAAATTTATAATAGAAAATAGCTGTTTAAAACAACATCTTACTATTATTTTAAACAGCTACAATTAAATTATAAACTATTTATTGCATTTTCTATTCTATTTAATGCTTCTTCTATAATTTTTCTACTAGTTCCTATATTCATTCTTTGGAATTGTTCTCCTGCCTGTCCAAACATCTTTCCATTATTTAATCCTACTTTGCATTTATTTATAAAGAATTTATTTAATTCATCATTACTCATATTTAATTGGGAGCAATCTAACCATAATAAATATGTGCCCTGTGGTCTTTGAACTTTTATCTTAGGAATTTTATTTTCAAAATAATTTAGTACAAATTCTACATTTTCATTTAGGTAATCCATTAATTGATTATACCACTGTTCACCATTAACATAAGCAGCTTCTAAAGCTACTGCCCCCATTATATTAGGACCATGTATACAATGCTTATCTAATTGAATTTCAAATTGTTTTCTTAATTTTTCATTTTGTATGATTATATTAGCTGTTTCTAAACCAGCAATATTAAATGTTTTATTTGGTGCTGTACAAATAATTGAATTGTTTGCAAATTCATCATTTATTTGTGCAAATACAGTATGCTTATTTGGTTTATATACTATATCACCATGAATCTCATCGGAAACAACTAGTATATTATTTTCTATACATATTTCACCTAACTCTTTTAATTCCTTCATTGTCCATACCCTACCTCCTGGATTATGTGGACTACAAAGAATTATCATTTTTGTCTTGTCTGTAATTATTTCTTTTAAATTTTCTAAATCCATTTTATAATTACTACCATCATAAACTAACGGGTTTTCTAAAACTTCACAATCATTATTTTTTATTAATCTATAAAACGGATGATAAACTGGAGTCTGTAAAATAACTTGGTCACCAGGTTTTGTAAATGCTGCAATAATACTATTAACTCCTGGTACCACTCCTGGCGTAAATTTTATCCAGTCTTTTTCTATTTTCCATTGAAACCTTTTTTGCATCCAATTAATTACTGACTTATAGTAAGAATCTGGTGAATATGTATAACCAAACACTTCATGTTTTAATCTTTCTTCCATAGCTTTAACTATAGCTGGTTCTACCCCAAAATCCATATCTGCAATCCACATAGGAATTACATCATCTCTTCCAAATATAGCTCTGCGATTATCCCATTTAGCACAATTAGTACCTATTCTATTAGGAATTTCATCAAAATTATATTTCATACTAACCCCTCCAAAATTTGACCTTATTTTTATTTACTTTGATTATATGTCTATTTTCACATTATGTCTAATAAGTAAGTCTATTTTTCTATTTTAAAATAGAAAAAACTGATTAATTCAAATTCATAATAAACTTTAAACTAATCAGTTTGTCTAAATATATACTATTTAACTTTTTCTATAGATTCTTCAGCAAAAGTTTTTGTTACTATTTTTTCATATGGAGCTCTTTTATCTAATTCTTTTGCCATGTCCATTACATCCATCAATCTATTAAGACTTTCTTCTTCAAGTATTGGATTTTGGCACCAAGCATCTATTGATTTATATCTATTCACAACAGTTACTATATCCTCCATCTTCATATCATTGAAAAATGGTGCTATTGATTTTGCAATTTCTTCTGCACTATGGTTTTGTACGTATATTTGACCTTTGTATATTGCATTTGTAAAACTTTGTATTGTTTGTTTATTTTCTTTTATATATTTATTTGTTGCTGAATAAGCTGTATACGGTATTTCTCCTGACTCTTCTCCAATTGATGCAACAATATATCCTTGTCCTTGCTTTTCAAGAGATGTTGCTGATGGTTCAAATAATGTTACATAATCTCCTTCTCCTGCTGTAAACGAACCTGCCATAACATTAAATTGAATATCTGTTCTAACATTAACTTCTCCATTTTCTTTATTGGTTCCGATTTTTAAATTATTATTTTTGATTGTATACTCTAATGTCATTTCAGGCACTCCACCTTTTCTGCCACCAAGTACTTCTTTACCCTTTAAATTCTCAAATTTAAAGTTATCTTCCTTATCTCTTCCAACTAAAAAGCTACCATCTCTTTTAGTAAGTTGAGCAAAATTTATTGCATAGTCATTACTTCCTTGATTATAAACATATATAGATGCTTCTGGCCCCATCAGCCCAATTTGAACTTCATCTGATATTAATGCTGCCATAGTCTTATCAGCACCTTGTGCTGCTATAAGTTCAACATCTAATCCTTCTTCTTTAAAATAACCTTCATTTATAGCTACATATTGCGGTGCATAAAAAATAGAGTGTGTTACTTCTGCAACCTTTATTTTAGTAAACTCTTCATTCTTATTTCCACAACCACTAAAAAACATTGAACATATAAAAGCGCTGGTTAAAACAGCTATTAACTTTTTATATCTTTTCAATTTTTTTCACCTCATACATCTTTAATCTAATTAAGTCAAAAGAATCACTAATTATTATCCACATTTTGTTTTGACTTATAAATTTTTTCTATTACATTTACAACTTCGTACATTATAAGCGCACATACAGCTAATACTACAACACCCATCATAACTAAATCTAACCTAAATACTTGCCCTCCATATACTATCAAATACCCAATTCCGTATCTTGATACTAAAAATTCACCTACTATTACTCCTACCCAAGACATTCCTATATTTATTTTTATTATATTTATTATATTTCCTATATTAGATGGTAGAATTAATTTTGTGAGAATTTGACTTTTGGTAGCTCCAAAACTTCTAAGCATTTTTATTTTTTCTTCATCTGCATTAATAAAATAATTATATGCTGACAATATAGTTGTAACTACAGATATAGTTACAGCTATAACTACAATTCCTTTTATTCCAGCACCAGCCCAAACTATAAGAATAGGTGCTAATGCGGTTTTAGGAAGTGCATTTAGAACTACCATAAAAGGATCTAATATTTTCGCTACTGTTTTAGACCACCATAACATTATAGCAATTATAATTCCTAAAACTGTACCAATAGTAAAACCTAAAACTGTTTCCCATACAGATATGCCAACGTGTTTAAACAATTCACCATTAGAAACATATTCTTTAAATAAAACATATATATCTGATGGCTTACTAAATAGAAATGTATCTATAATTTTTACTCTAGCAAAAACTTCCCAAATTACTAACAACATAACTAGTAAAAACATCTGCCAAAATAATATTTTATATTTATTCTTTTTTCTTTCCTTTAAAAACTTTTCATATTCTGAAAGAGATGAATTATTTTTCATGAACATCCAACTCCCTCCAAAGATTATCAAAATAATCCTTAAATTCTGGTGCTTTCCTTGCTAAAAGCGGTGTTTTTTCATTAGATACTGTTAAATCTATATCATATATATTTTTAATATTTGCCGGCCTTTTAGATAAAACAGCAACTTGATCTGCCATTGATATTGCCTCAGATATATCATGTGTTACTAATATTGTTGTTTTATTTTCATTTTTAATTATTTTATATATATCGTCACTTACCATAAGCCTTGTTTGATAATCCAAAGCAGAAAAAGGTTCATCTAAAAGTAAAATATCTGGATCAACAGAAAGTGTTCTTATTAAAGCCACTCTTTGCCTCATTCCTCCAGATAACTCTCTAGGATATCTATTTCTAAATTCCCATAACCCATAATTTTTCAATAATTTATTTATCTTTTCCATAGCATCATCATTTAATTTTTTTTGTATTTCAAGTCCAATAGTTATATTATCAATTATGGTTCTCCATTCTAATAGATGATCTCTTTGAAACATATAACCAATTTTTCCTTTTATATTTATATCTCCTGCTGTTGGTTTTAACAAATTACTTAATATATTTAAAAGTGTTGACTTTCCACTGCCTGATGGACCTAAAATGGCTAAAATTTTACCTTCTTCTAAAGAAAAACTTAAATTTTCTAAAACCTTAAGTTCTCCATCTACAGTATAGAAATTCATTCCTATATTTTTCACATCAACAATAGAGGACACTTTCTCACCTCCAAACTATAAGCTTAGAAAATAACTATTTTATTTTTCATAACTCTATAATCTATATATTAATATGTTATTTACAAAATAGTTGTTTTGTGATAGTTTTATTACTTTTTTGCAATAAAAAAGAAGTAGTTTGTATAAACTACTTCTGTATTAACTGTTTTTTATTTTTAATATCTAATTTTTTATTTTTAAAAGGATTTTTACCTTTTCCTATTAGTTGAAAAAAATATATTATTTTAGAAACTGAAAATAATATGTCATTGCTTTTAGATATAGCTACCTTTTTACCCATAGCTTTACCGCCGACAGTCATAGCTGCAATTACAGCACTTATTGTAGCTGCAATTAATATTTGATTAAGATTAGGTTTTGCCTGCAATATTTTAGAAACTATTACTACACCAACAGAACCACTGATAATCCCTGCAACGTCACCTATAACGTCATTACAAAAGTTAGAAACTTTACTTGCATTTCTAATTAATTTTACAACTATTTTTGCCTCTGGAACACGCTTTGATGCCATAGAATGGAATGGAGTTTCGTCACCAGCTGTAACTGCTGTACCTACAATATCAAATACTACACCTAAAAGAATTATCCCAAATAATATTGCTAAAGCTACTAATATATTCACCTTAGATAATGTGGATTCTGATATTAAAGATACTGTTCCACTTATAACAAAAGTTGTTATAACGATTGTTATAAGCCATCTTCGCTCACCATTTTCCTGTTTTGAATTTTTATTTTTATTACTCGTGCCCAATTATATCCTCCTAATTTTTTATATACTTAATTATAATTTTCAATATACATAATTAAAGGATTAAAAAGTTAACTTTTAAATCTATTTATATAATACTCAAAATTACAATTACTTATTCTTATAAATTATTAATATTTTCAATTAAACAAGTGGTGACACATTAAGTTAATTTTACGGCTTAGGTCTAGCAGGATTTCCCATAAGATAACTAAAATGTCGCCATTTTAGCAGTTTCCTTTGAATATCTTATCTATGCTAACGCATAGGGCCAGATTACCACTTAGTCCGCACCACAATCCCTAATATGTCTCTTTTAGAACAGTCTAGGAGATTTCCTCAACAGTTGGGTATCTTTTTATCCTCTTTTGCAACATAGGTTTCAGTAAGCAATTAATAACACTTCTTGGCCTAGAATTGTTATCTCAACCTAACCTCCCCCTATATCACTCAAGGCAAGCTACACTGCACATAGCTAAACTCACCACATTACAGGTTTAATCCATTGCCGTACTTTAGACATCTCTTCTAAAGCACATACAATGGTCTCCACGGAAGTAGGATCAATGACCACATGCCTTTGCGTCTGTCCCACAACCTTAACTCCCAGCACCAGCCCAAAACTGGGCGTCTCAAGCCAGCACCAGGAACTTCATCGATATGCTCTTCAACGGATTTTTAGCCCCGTCTTCAAAGATACTTACCCGACTAGAATACTGCACCACTTATTATATTGTAATATATACTATAAAGTGTTTTTAACTAATTGTAAATGGCTTTTAACTTCGTATTTTAATTAAAATTGACCTTGTAATTTAACTAAACAATCAAATCTCCTTCAATCACACTATAGAATGTCCAAGCTTTCATTTTTAAGTTAATTATATTGTATTTACTAATTTAAAAATTTGTTATTAAATTTTTTTGAATTTTAGAACAATTTTTGTAAGTACTTAGTTTACTAGCATACCACTATTTCTCCAAATTTCTAACACTTAATTTTTTCATCTTTAAGATATAATTCCCATTTAAATAGCCACAAATTACATATCATATAATTTGTTTGTATTATTAATTAAATCGTCTAAATAAAAGTCTTGTCCTTCATATTCAACTAATGTTTTACTACCTTTAACCAGTATACAAGTTATTATTGATAAAATTCCTATAATAAATAATAACATCATTACATATTTAACTGAAATAAATTCACTTAAAATTCCTGCTACTAACGTCCCTAATGGTGCTAATCCCATAGAGAAAGTACGTAAAATAGATAGAACTTGCCCTCTTTTATTAGCTGGAATCACCAACATCTTAGTACTATCTAATATTACATTAAATATTCTATTAAAAAAGGCCATAGTAAACATTATGATCATCATTAAAACATAATTCTTCATTAATGGCAAAAAAAATATAGTTATAGAAAAAATAATTAAACTGCATACATATGCTTTAAATTTCAACTTTCTTTCTAATTTAATCATAGTTAATAAAGTACTTGATATAATTGCTCCAATTGAAAACACTGTCATTAAATATCCATATCCCTTAACGCCTAAAAAACTTATTTCAGTACAATAAACCTTTAACAACATCATTCCGCCTGAAAAGCAAAAGTTTAATATACTATTACATAAAAATATATTTCTTAAAGTTTTAAACTTCCATACAAATCTAAACCCTTCTTTAAATTCTTCTTTAAAATCTACTTTGAAATTCTTATTAACTGTAGATTCTACACTTATAAATATTTCTGTAAATGCTGAAAATAAATATGATAATCCATTAAACAAAAACAAATATGATGCTCCAAGTGTTATATATAAAACTCCTCCAATCCCATTCCCTATCATATTCATTCCTGATTGAGCTAAGCTAGTTGCTGAATTCGCTTGAACAAGTCTTGATTTCGGTACTATATCTGGTTTTATTGCCATAACTGCTGGATTAAAAAATGCAGCACATATACCGCTTATGACTGCTACCACAAAAGCCATCCATACCTCTATTACTCCAATAATTGCACTTATACCTACCACTGTAATTAATATACCTCTTATAAAATCTGTTATAACTATAACTTTTTTCTTATTATATCTATCCACAAGCACTCCAATAAAAGGACCTAAAACTATCCTTGGTAGCATAGTTAGTGTAGTTAAAAGTCCCATAATTGTAGTTGAACCTGTAACATCTAGTATCCAAAATTCTAATGCAAATATGTATAACATATCCCCTAAAGCAGATACCAATTGCCCCTGCCATAACAAAAAAAAGTTTTTATTCCAAAGTTTTTCTTTTTTTATTTCTAAATAAGTATTCCCCATTTTATTAGTACCTCTTTAACTATACATAATTATCATTTAAAATTTTTAATGCATATTATTTGTTTGAATAATTAACTCTTCTATGGAACATTCTTCCCCTTCATACTCTATCATTTTTTTACTACCTTTTATCAATCCACATCCTATTGTAAACACACACCCTATTGTAAACAATATAGCCATAGCATACCCTGCTGACATAAATTCACCTAAAACACCACCTATTAAAGTTCCTAATGGTGCTAATCCCATGGATAATGTTCCTGCAATAGCTGACACTTTTCCCCTCTTATTAGCAGGGATTACTAATATCATGGCGCTATCAAATAAATTATTAAATACAACCATAAAGAAAGCCATAAAAAACATTATTACTACCATCATTATATAGCTACCTGCTAAAGGTATTAAAAATGCATTTGCCGAAAAAAATAATAAACTAATTAAATATACTTTAAATTTATTTTCTTTTTTTATTTTAAATACAGATAATAAAATGCTAGCCAAAATTGCTCCTACTGAATATAAAGTCATTAGGTATCCAAATCTCTCTATTCCTAAGAACTCTACTTCTTTACAATATACTTTAAATAATATCATTGCTCCGCAAAAACAAAAGTTTAACATGCAAGCACAAGCGAATATATTTCTTAAAGTTTTAAACTTCCACATAAATTTAAATCCTTCCTTAAAATCTTCTTTAAAAGTTACTTTAGATTCTTTATTAACTATATGTGGAATTCTCATAAACATTTCAGTAATTGCAGAAAATAAATACGATAGTCCATTGAATAAAAATAAATATGGCGCACCAATTGTTACATATAAAACTCCACCAATTGCACTTCCTACCATACTCATACCTGATTGCGCTAAACTAGTTGCTGAATTTGCTTGAACCAATTTTGACTCATGTACTATTTCTGGTTTTATTGCCATTGCTGTTGGATTAAAAAATGCTGCACATATACCACTTATAACACCAACAACAAAAACCATCCAGACTTTTATGAACCCCATAATTGCAGCAACTCCAACAAATGTAACAAAAATTCCTCTAACAAAGTCTGTTATAACTATAATTTTCTTTTTATTCCATCTATCAACAAAAACCCCTGCAAAAGGGCCTAAAATTACCCTTGGTAACATTGTTAGTGTACTTAAAAGCCCCATAAGTCCAGTTGAACCTGTAATATCCAATATCCAAAACTCTAAAGCCAACATATATATGACATCACCTAAAACAGATACTAGCTGTCCTTGCCAAAGTAAGAAAAAATTCTTATTCCATAGTTTTATTTTTTCATTTTTAACTGGTTTAATTTCTCCCATATATCCATCCCCTATATTATAATTTTTTATATCTAGTATCCAGATAGGCCCTCTTGTCTACATTTCTTTTCTACTTTGTTAAAAGTTAAAATTCCAAGAAATAAAAATACAAACATTGATATAACTAATATTAAAAATTCATATTTTAAATCCATAAACGGAGTTTCTCCTATAATCAGCACCCTTGCACTATTATTCATATATGTTAATGGAATAATAAAACTTATAGGAAGTAAAAATCTTGGTAATACTTCTATAGGAAATGTTGATCCTGAAAATCCTTGAATTATTCCATCCGATACATCTATTACTGTATTTTCATTTTTTATTATAAGAACTAAACTTGCTACAATTAAACCTAATCCCATAAGTGAAAACAGAAATGGTATTAAAAATATTATGCATTTTAATAATTCCTTACTAAAGACATTGAAATTAAAAGCTAATCTACAAATAACACCAACAAGTATTACTTGAAATGTAGCAGTTATAAATTCAAATATAGCATTAGCTAAAACTAATACTATTCTATTTACCGGTGTTGTCCAATTTGATTCTAAAACTCCATCCCACATTTCTTCCTTCAAACTATACCCTATAGACCACATAGTATTTGAAGAGTAAACTGCTATCATAAAACCTATAACCATAAACCCTACATAATTATCACTTCCGGTAAATTCTTTAAAGCCAGCAGTTCCTCCAAATCCTTTAGCCATTAATATTTGTGGTGTCAACCATATTAATGGCATTACAAAAATCATCAATACATTTAATGGGTATCTAAAATATATTTTTGCCCTTATTATAATTTTTTGTTTTATAACCCTTAATACATGCTTAAAACTCATAAAAATCCCCCTAAAATCGTGATAGTGAACCTTCTTCTCTTACCTTTCTTTCTAATATCACAAATATTAACCTTCCAATAATAAAATATATTACTCCTAGTACTAGACATATCATTAATGGTTCTATTGTCTCAATTAGACTACTACCATTTAACATGACAGCCCTTGCAGCCTCAATTCCAAATGTAAATGATAATGATTTAGAAATTATTTGCATAAAATTTGGCATAACAATTATAGGAAAGGATATACCTGCAAATACCATAACTATTCCTCTTACTATATGAACAGCTACATTAGCTTCTTTAACCCATAAGACTAAACTTGCCAGTATGCTTCCAATCCCAATAACTCCTATTAGAATTACAACAAAAATTACTATCCATTGAAGTAAATTTCCTTTTAACTGTAATCCATATAAAACTTTATATTCTAAAATAGATATAAATACATATATAAATGATCTTATTACCGTTACAACTGAACCACCTATCATAATGTCAAATTTATTTATTGGACATATCCATAAAGACTCTAAAGTCCCTTTTTTCTGTTCACTTCTTAAAAATGATCCAAAACTCCATAATGTCATGTTTACCCACATATACACTAGTGAACCAATAAGAATATACCCTTTAAAATCTGAATAACCTGTAATTTTCACAAAATTACCAGCAAGACTTCCATCTTTACCAGACAATACTCTAGCATTTAATATATAAACCAAAGGAAATACTGCCGGCCAAATAATTAATCCTATTATCCAATCTCTATATCTTACGAGTTCTATTAATCCCTTTTTCCCTATTGCCATTATTACCTTAAGCCTTTTCATATTTACTCACCTACTCTCTTAAAGCCTTGCCTGTTAATTTTATAAAAACATCCTCCAAAGAAGGCTTTAAAACATTGATATTGCTAATGCTTGTATTAAATTTATTTAATATATTTAAAATAGGCTGTATTATATCTGTGTCATCATTATGGTGGATTAATATTTCATAAGTTCCTTTATTGGATAAATATGTGGAATTAACATTTTCTATTAAATTGATTAACTGTAATTCTTTTAACATTTCTTCTTTTACATTATCAACCTCAATTTTTAAACTGCTAATATCTGAGATGCTTTCTTTTAAATTATCTGGTGTATCAAGAGCAATAATTTCTCCATTATCAATTATTGCAATTCTATCACATAAAAAATCTGCTTCTTCCATATAATGTGTAGTTAATAAAATTGTTTTACCTTCATTTTTCAATGACAATATTATGTCTCTTAAGTTTAATGCAGATTGTGGATCTAATCCTAAAGTAGGTTCATCTAGTAAAATTATTGGTGAATCAGGTATGAGTGCCTTTCCCAATGCAACCTTTTGCTTCATACCTGTAGAAAATTTTTCCACCGTCATATCTGCTTTATCAATTATACCTAATCTTGTCAACATTTTTTCAGTTCTTTCTTTCCCCTCTTTTGAACTAAATCCATACAAACTTGCAAAATATTCTAAATTTTCTCTCGCCGTCAACTTCCAATATACACTTCTGTCCCCTGCTAAAATACTTCCTATCTGTGATAAGGCTTTTATTTGCTCTTTTTCACTATCTATTCCATTAACCATTATTGTTCCATCTGTTGGTCTTAAAAGTCCCATTATCATTTTTATAACAGTTGTTTTTCCTGCTCCATTAGGCCCTAAAAGTCCAAAAATCTCCCCTTTTTTAATATTAAAACTTACATCTTTTACAGCTTTAAATTCTGTTTTTTCAATAGTTTTAAAAAATTTTTTCTTCTTTACTATAAAAGTTTTCTTAACATTTTTTATTTGTACAATTTCTCCCATAAAATCCCCCTAAAATGTACCTTTTTATAAAATTAAATATTAGAATTTCATTTTAAAATTCTAATATTTAATTCTTTAAGCTAAAATTTTAATTTATATTATAATTTTTACACAGCTTCCGTCATGTTCTTCTATATCAACTATAACCATACCCTTACAACTTTTTTTCAAATCTTTAAATGCTTTTTTTAATATTCTTTTATCAATGTTTTTTAATATCTCTAATGATTCTTCATTTATTTTAGAGTGTGAATTTTTATTTTTCCTTCCATACTTTCCAGCTAATGATATGCAGTTTATAGCTATGGATATACAAAACATAGGAATTGGTATAATGAATTTTCTCCCCATATTTTCCTTTATAATTATTTTCATAGTTCTACCTACTTTATTACTTTTTAATTAACATTTTTCAAAATAAATTTATTTTATTTCAACTATTACAATATCGCCTTCTGCACTTTCAACTTCTACAATTCTTCCTGTAATTCCTTGATCTATAGCATTTCTTATTAAGTCCATATCCACCTTATCCTCAACTTTTGACATAGATGGAATTTTATTAGTTGCTGCTAACATTAACTTTATAAATTTTATAGGTATTTTTATTTTAACTTTGTCTCCATCATCAGAAATTACAAAAACATACAACATAATTTCACTGTTTTTAGGAGTTTCAGCTATAAATTTCTCCCCTTCTTCTTTTAACAGTTGTATTTGAGTTTCATCTAATTTTTTTGATATATTCTTATTATCATATTTATCTTTAATTTCTAAATTTTCCTCTTCACTATTTTTTAATGATGCTATAAGGCTTGCTCCAGTTTCTGCATCAATTTTTCCTTCTTCTATCATTTTTAAAACTCTTAAAATTTCTGTTTTCATATTTTCCTCTCCTTTTTTTGAATTTTCTGTATATTGTTTCAATAGGTTCTTATATATTTTTAAGAACCCTTTAATTATTTTAATAAATTCATTGCTTCTTCTGCTGTTATTTTCCCATTTTCAAGCATATCTAAAATTTCATTATTACTCGATGTTTTAACAAATTCATCTTCTTTAGGTACATTTAAATTAAGTGACTCAACAACATCATCCAATTTTCCTCTAACCGTTGGATAAGAAACACCTAGTTCCTTTTCAACATCTTTTATACTTCCTCTACATTTTAAAAAAACCTCTATAAAATTTAGCTGATCTTTTGAAAGAGATTCAAACTTAGAGAACATAAATTCATTTTCTATAACGGTGTTACATTTATTACACTTTAATTTAATAATTTTCAAACTATGATTACATACAGGACACTTACTAAGAACTTTATACATATTATAAATTCCTCCTTATATTAACAATTATATGCTAACCATTCTCTTTAGTAAACACTTTTATTGAATATTTTTATATTTAAATTGATATTTTAAATTTTATTCATAATTTTAATTAAATAAATTAATATATGTATTAATTTATTTAATTTTCTAACCAGATTTCTTTTAATGAATTTATTATATTTTTCAAGTTTATAACCTCAACTACTTTTACCCCACCAATCTCTAATACTTTATCATTAGCAAAAATTATAAACAATTCTTCTGAATTATTCTTTTTTAATATTACCAAATTATAATCTTCACATTGAATATCATCAAATCTTTCTTTTATATCCTCTATTATACTAACTACATCATTAATAGAAATCCCTTTTATTTTAAGTAATTTATCAAATAAACTCAATGCAACACTTTCTGAAAAATTAAATTCCAAACAATTACCAAAATTATATTTATATAATGTAAGTGTTGCTACAGAAACTAGTTTTCTTTCTAATAACAATTTTTCATTTATTTTAAAATTTTCTGGTTTAGATGAAAACATATTTGCCATATCATCTAAAGATACTTCATCTTTTAATGTTATTATTTTATTTATCCTCTCCAAAACCTCTTCTCGTGGAAAAAAAGTTTCTTGACCTGTAAAAGTTGCTATTTTCATAAACCATTCTTCTGGTATTACTTTTTTTCTTTTCCATCTATAAAGTTGTCCATAAGAAATTCCTGTTAATTCTAAAAGTTCTTTTTTTGAAATTAAATCTTGTTCCATATTAAAAACCTCCTTTTTATAGATGTTTATTTATTATATATACAGTATAGCAAAACATTGTTATACTGTATATGAATTTAAAATCTTACTAGACAGCAATATTCATCTATATCTTTAATTCTCTTATAAGATAATTCACAATATAAACACATAATTTTTATTAAAAATCATATTAAAATTTATAATTAATTTATTCTCCATGTTAAAATCCTCAGAAAAAGCCATCAGGATAATATTATTCTAATGGCTTAAAAATATTATTAATTTTCTAACTTAAAATATGATATGGTTTCTTTTATTGTTTCTGATAGTATTAATAATTCATCTGTACTTCGAGTTATCATTTCAAGTGATCCTGTTTGATCTGTTGTAGATTTATTAACTTCTTCTGCTAGTGCTGCAACTTCTTCCGCTACTGCTGCAACCTGATTTATAGAGTCCACAACATCTTTTTTAGTTAAATTAATTGTTCCAATTTCATTATTCATAATAGTCATAGCATCAAACATATTTTTTAAACACTTATTCATATTTAAAAAAGATTGCCTCATCATATTGAATGACTCTACTTGTTCTTTGCTTAAATCATTAGAAGTTTCAAAAGCCTTTTCTGTAGATTTTATTACTTTATTTATACCTGAAATTATGGATTGTATATTTTCAGTCGCATCTTCCGTTTCATGAGATAATACTCTAATTTCTTCTGCTACCACAGCAAAACCTTTACCCATTTCACCTGCTTTAGCTGCTTCAATAGATGCATTTAATGACAATAAATTAGTTTGCTGAGATATTTTATTTATCGTAACCACAATAGTTGAAATATCACTCATTTGTTCTATTAATGTTAATACTGAATTTTTAACTGTTTCAAAGCTATCTATAGAATTTTTATTAGCTTCTGCTAAAAACTTAATTTTTGATGTGCTATCATTTAATGAATCCATGACCTCTTTACCTTGTTCTTCCATTTGTAAATTTTTATTTGCTAACAATTCTATTTTTTCTTCTAAGGCTTGAGTTTTTAAACTTACTTTTTCAGCATCATTTGCTTGAACAACTATTCCTTGAGTTATTTCATCTATAGATGCCTTTATTTCAGCATTGGATTCTCTAAAATTTTCATTAATATTTTTTAATTCTGTTGATGATTTTTCTAATTGCTCTACAGATGAAAAAGAACTTCCTATTAGATTTTTTAAGCTTTCTATCATCTTATTTACATCATTAGCTAGTATTTCAATTTCATCATCACTATTAATCTCATTAACCTTTATAGATAAATCACCATCTGCTACTTTTTTTACTTTGCCGCTTAATAATTTTATAGGTTTGGTGATTTTTTTTCCAAACACATACATAACAAATATACCTATAAATATAACAACTATAAATACAATTAGTATTTTAACTACCATATTCATAACTGGAGCTAACATATCTTTTTTAGATCCACTTGAAAACATAATCCAGTCTGTTCCATCTATTTTAGAATATGCAGAAACTTTTTTTTCACCATTGTATTTATATTCAAATAAACCATTATCTTTTATATCTCCATTGTTTAATAATTCATTTAGTGCATCAAGATTTATACTCTTACCGATTAAACTCCTATCTTCATGGAATAAAACATTATGATTTTTATCAACTAAATAATTGTAAAATCCATCATTCTTAAATTTTTCCACTATTTCAGTAAAACTTTCCACTTTTATTTCTTTACATATAGTTCCATTAAATTTATTATTTTTATCTACTATGGGCTTAGATGCCACACATACTAAATTATCACTTATTAAAGATTTTTTCACTGAAGAAATATTTTTTTCATCATTATCCATAGTTTTTATAAAGAATTCTTCATTACTAATGCTTTCGCCTATAATACTTGGGTTAGTAGCAAGTAATATTTTCCCTTCTTTATTAGTTATAAATATTTCTTCTATAAAATTATTATTTTTTTTCTCATTATTAAATGTTTCTAATATCTCTTTATTTAAAGTTATTATCTTTTCATCAGTAGCTTGTCCGTTACTATCTATAACTAATTGAATATAGCCTTCTTGATAGCTATCTAATTGTCCTACTTCCTTGTCCATAAGCTGATGAATAGACTCACTAGCTCCTTTTACATTTGTAGTAAATATTTCTGTAACTTTATCTGAAAAGAAATTACTACTTAATCCTATAATTATAAAGCTAAATAGAAGTACAATTAGAATTATAATTATACTCATAATAAACATTAATTTACCTTGTATAGATTTTAATTTGTTTTTCATACTACTCCTCCTTAGCTAAGCTAATAAGTAGTTTTTATACAACCTATTAACAAATTAAAATTTTCATAGAACTATAGCCTTTTTAAATTATTCATTTAAAAACTTGAATATCTAAAATAGTAAAACATACTGGAAAATACTTAAAATTATATAGTTCTACATAATATAATATATACTTATTAAATAAAAAGTGGCACTATATAGAGAAAGTAAAATTTATGCTTAATGGTTTCCAAAAGACATAGTTTTTTTAAAATCATCTAGAAAAAATTCAATTAAAATAAATAGAAGACTTAAAATTAAATAAAACCGTAATTTTTAAACTACGGCTTTACCTATTACTAATATTTTTCAACTGGAAATTGAATTTCAGTAATATATTCATTATCTAATGATGTCTCGTGAACATCTATTTTATATATTTCAATTGGCTCACTTTTAATTTTATAATTATTTTCTTTTATAAATTCTAAAATCTTAGGTAAGTGTTCTTTATTTGTACAATATGATCCTCTATATGAATAAGTAACATAATATCCTTTTTCAAGTAAAAGATTATATGATTTTTCCTTGTCCTCTAACAAACAAAATACTGATTTATACTGATTGTATATGTTTTCTTTTAACTGATTTAAATCATATATAGCACCTATATTTTTGTTCCCTAAAACATAAAATTTTTCTTCAAATTTTTTCTGTAATTTTTTAACTAAAAAGTCTACATCTTCATCTCTAGATATATCTCCATTAAGCTTAAGAGCTTTTCTTTCATTCATATAGACAACTTTTATAGTATAAAGTTCACAACCATTTACTACATTATCTATATTGTTTAATCTATTAATTATATTTTCCTTTTGTTTACTTAAATCTTTTATTTGTTTGTCAATTATATGTATTTCCTCTTTTAAAACTTCCTTAGTAATTTCTATGTTTCTATTATCTATATAATCCTTTATTTTTTTCATAGAAAAATTTAATGTTCTTAATTCTTTAATTAAATTTAGTTTCCATATATCACTTATGCTATAAAGTCTATATCCATTAGTATCTCTTATAGGTTTTAAAATACCTAACTCTTCATAATACATAAGCGAATCTCTTCCAATTCCATATATTTTAGAGATTTCTCCAATTTTATAATAATCTTTCAAAATAACACCTCTTAACTATATCTCCTGTACTTGCTTGTACAATGTTTAGTTTTATATTTACTATATAAATTACTTTAATCTATACTTTAACTATTTTTTAATAACCACTCCACTTCTATTGTTATACACTTAAATATTATTATATTTAGGTAATCCTTGACCTTGGTATTATACCAAGGTTTATAATTTTATTATAGTATTATTTTATAATATTTTATTAAATTATAAATAAATTTAATAAAAAAATATTATTATAAAATTTAATAATTTTAAGGAGTGTTTTTATGTCTAATTCTGTTGATGCCGTCGCCACTAAGTCGGCACTAAGAAAAAAATTTTTGCATTACTTATTCCCCTCAGTAATAGCTATGTGGGTTTACTCAATCTATACTATGGTTGATGGTATGTTTGTTGGTAGAGTGGTTGGACCTATCGCTTTAGCTGCTGTAAATATTGCTATGCCTTATGTGAATTTTGTTTTTGCATCTTCTATGTTCTTTTCAACCGGTGCATCTACAATAATTTCAATTTCCCTTGGAAAAAATAATAATAAAGATGCTAATGAAATTTTCACCCTCAACCTTGTGGCTATGATTGTATTCTCACTAACTATTAGCATACTAAGCTATATTAACATTGACAAACTTGCATTATTTTTAGGTGCTACTGAAAACACCTTACCATTTGTAATTTCATATCTTAAAATTATAATTGTTTTCAACACATTTTTTATAGTTTCTTATTGTTTAGAAGTTCTTACGAAAACTGATGGCTATCCTTACTTGGCAATAATAGGAGTTGTTCTTTCTGCAATAACTAATATAGTTCTTGACTACCTATTCGTCATAAAACTAAACAGAGGAGTTGAGGGCGCTGCAGTTGCAACAGGTATTTCACAAGTAATATCAACAATATTTTTCTTTAGTCATTTTTGTAGAAAAGTTTCTAAACTAAAACTAACTAAATTTAAATTTAAATTTAACACTATAAAAAGAATAATACTTATAGGATTCCCTGATGCTATAACAGAACTTACATCTGGAGTTGTTATATTATTATTTAATCAAAGCATTTTAAAATATATAGGCGAAAATGGAATAGTAAGTTATAGCGTTATATGTTACGTTAGTACCTTAGTTCTAATGACAATGATTGGTATAACACAAGGAATGCAACCACTATCTAGCTTTTATTTTGGAAAAGAAGATAACACCAGTATTAAACAACTTTTAAAAATGTCCTTTAAAGCAATAACCTTTGCATCAATTTTAATATTTACTATATCTATAATATTTACTAATGAAATAGTAAACATTTTTATAAGTAAAGAAAACTTAGAGCTATTTTCTTACTCGGTAAAATCATTTAGAATATATTCTTTTTCCTTTTTAATTTTAGGTTATAATATATTAATTTCTGGATTTTCTTCTTCCATTGAAAAACCTATATATGCTACTATAATTTCATTATCAAGGGGACTTATATTGGTTTCTATGGTTCTTTTAGTAATGATTAATATGTTTGGTGGTTCTGGAATATGGTTTACAACTATAATTTCTGAAGGTTTATGTCTTGTAATTTCATTCTTTGTTATAAAAAAATCTTTAATTTATATAAATTCAAATGAACCTGATGATTCTCTAGAAATTGATTGTTCTTAACTTTCCTCAAAAAAACTATGAAGTTAGATATAATATCTAACTTCATAGTTTTTTATATTTCATATAGGGTTCCAAGTTAACTCTTAAATTTATTCATTTCAAAACTTGGATACCCAAAATAGTGAGACATACTCAGAATCACTTAAAATTCAACACTGTATCTTGTGTGAAAATATTTTAAAGTTATTGAATAAATTTAAATTGGAGCTTGTTTCCCTAACATACTAAGACAAATTTAAAATTGTAATATCTTTTTAATTAAATATATTATTTACACCAATCATTTAAATAATCTACAAATTTAAATTTTATAATTTCTAAATAAGTTTTACTTATAGGTATAATTTTACCAGATTCTAATGTTATTTCCCCTTTATTTATTTCTTTTATTTTCTTTATATTAACTATGTATCCTTTGTGACATCTTGCAAACTGATTATGTGGTAAAAATTCTTCAACTTCAGATATCTTACCATAGAAAGTATTACTAGTTGTATCTGTACATACAAACATCACCCTCCTAATACTTTCAAAATATTCTATCTCATCTAAAGGAACTTTTGTTATTACCCCTTTATACTTGCAACAAAAGTAGTCTTCCTCTTTTTTAGTTATTGAACAGATAGCTCTTTCAAAAACTAACTTTAACTTTTCCTTATTAACTGGCTTTAATAAATAATTTAATGCTCCAGTATCATATCCATCAAAAACATATTCCTTAGAAGAAGTTATAAAAACTAATATAAGTCTTTCATTATAACCCTTTATTAACTTTCCAATATCTATACCATTGGTGCTATTCATTATAATATCTAGAAATACTATATCATATTTATATGGATTATCTTTTATTTTTATTGCTAAGTCATCACCATTTTCAAATTCATCTATATTAATTTCTATTATAGACTTATTGCAAATTTCTTTTAATATATCTATAATTTCTTTCCTATGAAGCTTAATATCATCACATATTGCAATATTGTAACTCATAATTCCTCCTAAACCATTTGCTTTTATAACCTATTTACATACCTATTATACTATAACTTTTAATACTCAAGTAAAGCAAATTATTAATGATTCTATAGCGCGTAACTACATAATATCCCCTAAATTTATACCATAAATTTATTATATTTATTTTTAACTTTTTTCCAATTGTGACCTTTGAATATACTCTATTATACCTTTTTTTATTTCTAAAAAACATTTCACAAATGTAAATTATTATTAATTTATACTATAGACTTTTATCAAGTTGTTAACTATTTTCACATAAAAAAAAAGATATTCAAGATGAATCCTCTTTATTTTTTAAAACAACAAATTTAACGACAATTGTACTACAAAAATAACTAATTTTACATTTATTCTACAATAATTAATTATAACATATATTAAAATAGTTATATATATAAATTAACTTTTTATATATATATTTCCTATTTCTTATATCTAAATGAATTTTTTATCTATTACATAAATTATAGTATATATTAATTTTTTTATCTAATTCACTTAAATTTATATATCTTCTTTCCCTTAAAACTTCTTTTCCATCTATATAAAATACCACTGTAGGTATATCAAATATATCATATCTAGAAATAACTTCTTTACAATCATTTATTTCTATTTTAAAGCTTTTTAACTTTTCATAAGAATTAACTATTTTATCTACTTTGCTTTTTAACACATTACAAACTTCACAACTTTCATTTGAAAAATATAATATTACAAAATTATTTTCTTTTATACATCTTTCTATATCTAATATATTTTTTAATATTTTCATCATATAACGCTCCGTTCCTTATTTTATAAAATTTAATTAAGTCTATGTATTTTATTTTTTATGTTTTCTAAGACCAAATTTATGAATTTTACTTTTATTGATTTATTGCAAATATAACGTATTTTATCTTATATATAGGGATATAAACTTAAATTTATACATCAAATTTTTGTTATCAGTTAAGAAAAAATAAGTACAACTATACTTAAAATCTGATTAATAAAAGAAGTATAATACAATATTATACTTCTTTTATTATAAATAAAGTTAATTATATAGAACTTTTAATCTGTTTATTTTTTTTAAATCTAGAAAAATCATACTCTAAAAAAATAGCAGACATCAATATTATTATTGATCCAATTATTTGAATGCCATTTAACATTTCACCAAATATAAAAAATGCAAATACACTACCTAAAACTGGCTCTAAAGCAACTAATATACTAGTTAAACTTGTATCTATGTACTCAGTAGCTTTCACATAAAATGTATTTGATATAAATGTACTTAGAAAGCCGATTGATAAAATATTTAATATAACCACTATTGGATTATTATTAGTTATAACAGCTACTTTTATATCCTTAAAATTAGTAAACATAGCTAAAAACAATGTAGCTGCTAAAAATCCATATATCAACATTGTATCTTTTTTATATTTTTCTATATAAAATCTAGGAATAACAATCTGAAGTGCAAATAACATTCCAGTAGCTACCCCCGCAACAGCTCCTATGATATCTAATTTTACTTTTTCCCCACTTAAAATATTAGCTATACATAAGCACCCAATCATTGCAAAAATGATTACAAATACTTTTTTTACTGTTATTTTTTCTTTAAAAAATATTGCATTAAATATAGTTACCCATATAGAATTTGTAAACATTAGTACAGTAGCTATTGATATTGGAATTTTGGACACAGACAAGTTAAATGCAATAAAACACAATGCAAATGTACCAATTCCATAAAAAGAACATATTACTAATCCTTTTATATCAATTTTAAAAGCTTGCCTATTATTTTTTAATAGCCATAGTAAAAAGCATACTGTTGCTATAGACGCTCTAAAAAATGATATGCTTTTTTCATCTAACCCTGCAATACATAAATTTCTGCTTGTAATACCCATCACGCTCCAAAATAAAGTAGCTATTAATACTAAAGCAATACCCTTGTTTTTATTATTCATTTTAATCCTAGTTACCAAATCTTAAACCCTATGTTTTATTTTGGTAACCTCCTCCCCCCTAGTTTCTTATATTTTTTTCTTTTAAATTATTTACATTTTTTATTTTAGAGCATAGTAAAATTTTGAACAATATATAATTGAAATTTTAAATAAAAATATACGTTATTTTTTATTTAGATTTAAAGCTATAGGGAAACAAGTGCAAATATATTTAGTTAAGAATTATGAATTTAGGATGAAAGTGGCAACCACTTTCTGAAAATGATTTTAAAAAATCTATCAATATAATTTGCTTTACAAATTTATAAAAAGGTACGTTGAAAATTACTAGGAACGAAGTGAGTAGTAATAACCACAACTATTTACTCTTAACTTTTAACTAAAATAATCTGTTAGTTATTAAAAAAATATTAATTTGAGTTTTCTCATTTGATAAATGAATAACTTTAAGAGTCAACTTGAAACCCTATAAGATTATACTTGATAATAAATAAAGCTAGCCTCTGATATCTTATTTATGACGTAGATACCAATGACTAGCTAATTTCTTAATTATGAAATTATGTCTTTTGAATTGTTTTTATTTTTAAATGTTAAATGCCAACTTATTATTGTTGCAATAAATATTATTATTAAATATCCGTAAATTCCATAGGAAATAGTTGTTGCAATATAGTGTCCTCCCCATATTGCCCCAGTTATAATAAACGACAACATATACGCTCCTAGGGATTTTTTATTTTCACTTGGACTGTACTTCATAGAAAATGGTAATCCTACACCTATACATTTTAAATCTATTAATATCATTAATAACATAACGAAAATCATTATAATTAAATGTATAATAAATTTCCATTTGAAAATTATTAAGTATATTATCCCATCTAGAATAACTACAGGCATAATAAATTTATAAATACAGGCTTTTATTGAACCCTTATAAATCAAGTTATAATTTTCTATAGGTAATGCCTTATAAATCCATCCACCTTTATACTCCTTGGAAAATTGGATCATTGTTATCATTGGTGATACAAACATTATTAAAGCATAAAATGTAAAATAAGATTTACCTTGTGATATGCTTTGAATACTGCTTGCTATATTGCTTATATTTCCAATGTTTATAAGTAAAAATATCAAAGGAAATATAGCACCCATAGCTAATGATGGATAAACCTTAAGTTTAAAATCTCTTTCTTTACTTAACATTTCACAGGAAAAATTAAAGAACGCTCTCTCTGTTTTATTTTTACATATAAATTTACTTAACTTTAAAGTAAATTTCCCTTTTTCTTTATTAGATGTTTGCGAATTTTCATTTAATTTTATCAAATACTCTTCAAAGCTTTTTGCTGTTTTAAAATATAAAATTATACTTAATATTGGTACAATTACTGCTAATATTGCTAATATACTTATGCCTATATCTAATTGTTTATTTTTTGCAATTGATAATGGTGCTGAAAACCAAAGTGGTGGTAAAAAATAATGAGCTATTTTAGCAGTATACGCCCCACTAATGTTTTCAAAATCAAACAATCTTCCAATAAATTGATATCCTATCGTAATTATTACAGTTAAAAGTATTTGTATAAAATTTATTATATCCTTAAGTTTTTCACCATCAAAGTACTTTAGTACTAAATAATATACTAATGCTGTTATTGTTACAAGAAATAAATCTATAAAAATTACTTCTATAAAAAATACTATAAAAAATAAAATACCATATCTTAAAGATGCTATAAGAGAAAATCCACAAAGAGCAAGTGTAATTTCACAAATATATATAATTATATGTGTAAATTTTGCAGCATTTATAGTCCTTAAATCTACGCCTTTAGTTCCAATTAAAGTTTTATCTCTAACATCTAAGATAACAGTTGAAAAATCAGATATGAAAATAGATAAAATAAAAAACATAATCATTGAAAAGTACATACTCATTTTAGCCATTACATTTATATCTGGAATAATAACAAACATAAAAACTATACCTAAAAATAAATAATACTTCAATGCACTTTTAAACTGATTTTTTTCTTCTTTCTTATCATCATTAGTATTACTTAAAACCGTTGGAGTCTTTCTACTGTCTGTAGTAAGTTTCATTTTTAATATTAGACTCATCATATCATAATCTACACCTAATTTTTCGTAGACCCATTTAAATTTATCTATTAGTTTTAGAATTTTAAACTCCCACACAACTATACCTCTCCTTCAACTATAGATATAATTTTTTTTGCTGTCTCTTTATGCATACTAAATCCAGTTAATTCATTAAATATATTTTCTAATGAACCTTCATTTATTTGCAATTTTAATTCCTCAAATGTTCCATCTGCAATAACTGTACCTTCATTTATAAGAATTATTCTATCACTTATTTTTTCTACAACATCCATAATATGTGATGAATAAAATATAGTTTTTCCTTTAGATGCCAATTCTTCTAAAAGTTCTTTAACTATCATTATTATATTCGCATCTAACCCACTTAATGGTTCATCCCAAAATAATATATCTGGATTATGCAAAATACTAGCTATTATCATTACCTTTTGTTTCATACCCTTTGAAAAATTAGATAACCTAGAATTATAGGACTCCCCTACATTAAAAACCTCCATTAATTCTTTTGCTTTTTTATCTATATCATCATATTCCATACCATATAATTGACCTATAAATGTTAAGTATTCTTTTGCTGTTAAACTCTCATAAACATCTGCTACTTCTGGAACATAGCCTATTCTTTTTTTATAGCTTCCATCACTATTTTTTATGTTTTCTCCTAAAACTTTTATTTCTCCATCATAATCTTCTAATAATCCTAATATTAACTTAACAGTAGTGCTCTTACCGGCACCATTAGGACCTATATATCCTATGATTTCACCTCTATAAACTTCTATATTTACACCATTTAAAACATTTTTGCTTCCAAAGCTTTTTCTTAAATCTTTTATTTCTAAAGCACTTTTCGTTTCCACAATTATCCCCCTTTTCATAAAACTACATACTTACATTCTATTATATACATTTTTTGTTTACCTTTATATATAATCAACTTAAAATGCATTATTTCATACTTATCCTTAGTGTTTTTATAAAATTAAATAAAAAAAGAAATTAGAAATATTATACTAATTTCTCTTTTCTTATGTTTTTAATATTAAGCTATTATAAAATTTTTAAACATCCACAATCTTATCTTTAAATCCTATCTAGGATTATAAAATTATTAATCATTTTTTTACCAAAATAAGTTATTAACTACTAATATTATATCAATCTCAAACTTTATCATTTAATAAATAACTTTCAGTTCATCTTAAAACCTTATAATATGTAAAAATACTTGTATCTACGATATTCTTTATTAAAATACATTCTATAATAAAAGAGTTATTATTAGCGAAAGTAAAAAGTTTGTTGTTGCTGGTGGGTCAATATGTGAATCAGCATGACTATTTAAAGTCTTACCTACTATATCACCTACTATCGCTGCAACAATACCAAAAGCAGCGCCAATATAAATATTACCACTAGTAACGCCAGCCAATCCAGCCATTAAAGTTATATGATGTGTTACTGGTACTGCAAATCCCATCTGCGCAAAAATTAACGTAGCCGCACTAATAAAAAAACCTAATACTGCAATTCCTGTTGTTACTGCATAATATGAACTTACTAAACCAGCACCTAAACCTAATACTATTAAATAAATTATTTCTTTACCATTAGGACAATATTTTCTTTCTTTAATTTTTATATCTCCTAATATACCACTTTTACCAAATACTAATCTTGCAATGATCCCGGACACTAAAACTGTCAATGCGCCTGTATCTGCTGGAACATGTACAATTTCTAGAAATAAATAATTTAACACACATCCAATTACTCCAAATACACCACCTACTAATAAAATTAATGGATTTGAAAACTTATTAAGTGGTGTTAAAAGATCAGCTCCTGACTCAAGTTCACCAATTTTATGCGCAAAAGCTGCAGCTCCAACTCCAGCAGCAAAAGAAATATGTGGGCCTAGAAAAGCACCAAAAGCAACACCATCGACCATATTAATTGGACCTGTTGATACGGTGAGTCCCGTAAGTCCAACTATTCCTACAAGTATAAATGCTGGCAAAGCTCCTATTGCTGCTGCAAAGGCACCTCCACCAAATGCTGCTAAAATCATAAAAATATCCATGTATACTTCCCCCTAAAATTGAAATTTAAACTAAAATTATACTAATAATTTTTGCTTTAAACCTTTTCATTTCTGATTTTTATTTATTCCTATTATACTAAATCATAGAATTAAAAAGTTAAAATTTAATAATATTTAATATAATTTCAACTTTTTTGCTTATAATTTTCTATTCTTAATATATATTTTATAAATTATTTTAATTTTAATATTTTTCAAATTTCAATTCAATAATTCTCGCATATTTTAAATACCTATAGATATTTTTTTTCTATTTGTTTTTTCTATTTCTAAACTGGTATGTTTTTTGTTAGATTTTAATATATAGAAATCTATATTATTATTTTAATTTATTCATTAAAATTTTAAATATTTTATTAATGCTTAAATTTAATTAATTATGTAAAAATGCTAAATACATTTTTCATAATTACAGTTAATAACACTTTTAAATTAATGAATATATTAAAATTCTATATTGTTGCACTACTTTATATACAATTAGGAGGATTTAATATGAAAACTGAAGTAAGTATCAAAAAAATCAAATCAGATGCAGAAGAACTTTTTAGAAAAGGTGATTTCTTTTGTTCTGAAGCTATAGTTTATTCTATAAAAAATAACTTTGAATTAGACATGCCTGATGAAATGGTTGCTATGGCATCTGGATTTCCTGTAGGTATAGGACGTTCAAAATGTGTATGTGGAGCAGTTTCTGGTGGTATTCTTTGTCTTGGTTATTTCTTTGGTAGAACTAAAGGCGGAGACAAGAAAGTAGAAAATACTTTAAAACTTGCAAATGAACTTCAAGAAAGTTTTAGACAAAATCATGGTTGCTTATGTTGTAAGGTACATACTCAAGGTATGGATATGGGTTCTGGTGAACACAAGGCTCAATGTATATCATTTACTGGTGAAGTTGCAGAAAAGGCTGCTAGCATAATAGTTAGAGAACTTAATTTAAAAAATATTGATAAAGAGTAGGTATTAAATATGAAAAAATTTTTTAACTTAATACCACTCCCTATTGCTGGATTAATGCTAGCCTTAGCATCTACGGGAAATTTAGTTGCAAACTATAGTCCTATATATAAAAATATATTTGGAACTATTTCTGCAATAATTTTTATATGTCTTGTGTTAAAATTTTTTATTAATCCAAAATCTGTTATAGATGATTTAAAAAACCCAGTAATAGCTAGTGTAACCCCTACATTTTCTATGGGAGTAATTATTTTATCAACATATATAAAACCTTATTCTTACAAATGTGCTTTTATGTTTTGGATTTTAGGCATCATTATACATTTTGTATTAATGCTCTACTTTACTATAAAGTTTATTTTTAAATTTGATATAAAAAAAGTATTCCCAAGTTATTTCATAGTTTATGTAGGTATTGTAGTGGTAAGCTTAACTGCTCCAAATTTTAATGCTTTAACTTTTGGCAGGACTGTATTTTGGTTTGGGTTTATATGTTATTTAATTTTATTACCTATAGTTCTTTATAGAGTTTTAGTTATAAAGCAACTTCCTAAGCCTACATTACCGCTTATAACTATTTTTGCAGCACCAACTAGTCTTTGTCTTGCTGGATATATAAATTCATTTGAAGCAAAAAATTCTATTATAATTGGAATATTATTAGCTTTATCATTAATAACATTAATAACAGTAATTATTCTTTTACCTAAATTTCTTAAAATAGAGTTTTATCCAAGCTACTCAGCATTTACATTTCCATTAGTAATAAGTGCTATAGCTTTAAAAGCTTCAAATAAATTTTTAGGTTCAATAAATATGAAATCTAGCTTATTAAATTACATAAGCAAGGCTTCTGAATATATTGCAATAATTATAGTTTTATACGTTCTTATAAGATATGTACATTTTATATATGCAAAATTAAAAACTAAAACTAATTTAACCATAAATTCTTAAAAGTAGATTCAATTGAATCTACTTTTTTTCAAAAGAACAAATTTTTTCTTTCAATAGCTTAATTTCTTCTTCTTTTTCTTTTAAAACTTTATTATATTCACACTTTACACTACCTAAATTATCATTTAATAAATTAATAAATGAAGCCATTTCATCAGCACTTCCAGCAATACGATTAAATAATAATAAATTTGCTTCTAATACCTTAGGTATTTCTTTATGTGAATACCTAAGCTGGTGATCTATTTCCCCATATCCTTCTTCAAATATAGTTCTTACTTGAATTTCTGCTATAACCTTTTGACTAGTTGGATAAAATTCTATCAAATAGTGCACTGATCTGTATCCTGATTTTCTTGAATGAATTTGTATTCCCAATTCTTCAAATCTACTTGTATCATCGCCCTCTCTAACATTAGCTGTCATTTCTGTAACTTTCCATGTATTAAGTATAAATTCATGTATACTTTCCCACTCTTGCTTAAATATATGTATAGCCCTAATTCCTATTAAATCATTTATTTCATCTTTATAATTTTCTATAGTGAATTTAAACCCTTCACCATACTTTTCTTTTCTATCTCTTGTTTTTCTAATAATTTTTTCTATTAATCTTTCTGTATTTTTAACTCTAGCCTTAACAGTATGAACATTACATGCACTTTTTACTATATTAGAAATAAATTCTGCTTGTGTTTCATAATTTTCTCTAGATTTCATAAAATCGTTATATATTTCATTTAAATCGTTCCAATCAATATTGTTATTTTCAATTTCCTCTACTGCAAAAGGGTACTTTTCAAAAAAAACTTTTTTATCAATGTTATTTTTCATAGTCATAGCACTCTGCTACTCAAAATATGGACAAAAATACCCATATTGAGATTTTTCCTGTTTCAATGTACTCCATTTTGCCGAAGCTACTTTGGTTTATATAGCACTCCACAGGCTTAAATTCCCATTTAGCCAACGGTACATATATAAGTATCTATTTA
>NZ_BAAABH010000031.1:0-40605 GCF_054767855.1 Clostridium sp. CTA-19
GGCCTAGTGCTAGAGAAAATATTTATGAGCTTGTTATGGATACTAAACTTATTTTTGACGAATTAAATTCAAATAAAAATAAACTTTTTTCGTTAGCTTATGCTAAAAATTACCTAGTATAATTTTAATTCTGAACTTGGAACCCTATATAGGGTTCAAAATTAAATCTTAAACTTATTCATTTATCAAATGAGAAAACTTAAATTAATATTTTATCAATAACTAACAGATTATTTTAGTTAAAAGTTAAGAGTGAATAGTTAACAGTTGTTGTTATTACTATTCACTTCGTTCCTAGTAATTCTCAACGTATCTTTTTATAAACTTTCAAATCAAATTATATTGATAGATTTTTTAAAATCATTTTCAGAAAGTGTTTGCCACTTTCATCCTAAATTCATAATTCATAATTCTTAACTAAATATATTTGCACTTATTTTTCTCAACTGATAACAAAAATTTGATGAATAAATTTAAAATACTTTTATACAAGATACATTGTTGAATTTTAAGTAATTCGGAGCATGTCTCACTATTTTAGGTATCCAAGTTTTGGAATGGTTAATTTAAAAAGTCGACTTGGAACCTTATACCATATATAGCCTAATATATGAATATACTATAGGGATAATATTAAAAAGGTAGGTTGATTTATGGGCATAGATGGATATGCAACTTTAGAGGGTACAAAGATGTACTTTAACAAAATGAGTGTGGATAATTCTATTTTAAGAAGAACCCCTTGGTTTTATACATTACCAATGGCCATTGGCACATATCTTGGGGAAACTAAGGAAGTTCATTCAGAACTTTATGTAGATAGTATAATCTATGGATTAAGTCATGGCGTTAATTATGTTGATACAGCAGCCATTTATAGAGAAATGAGATCAGAAAAAGATATAGGAAAAGCCTTAGAATATTTAATAAATGAAAAAAGGTTAATTAAGAGAAAGGAAATTGTTATATCATCAAAGGCAGGTATTATTGATAACAATTATGATTTAGGTATTAGTTGTAGTGATTATATAAATAATATAATTTTAAAAGAACCTTCAATAAAAAGAGAAAATCAAATAATAGAAGAAAATCAAGCTATATATTCAATTGATAGTGCACTACATGAATTTTCTTTAAAAAATAGTATGGAAAATTTAAAAGTAAGTACTATTGATATTATGTATATACACAATCCGGAGCTATCAATGAGTATATTAAAAGAAAAAGAATTTTATAATCAATTACAAGAGCTATTTAAATTTTATGAACAGCAAGTTAAAAATGGTAGAATAAGATTCTATGGCATGGCAACTTGGTATGCTTTTAGAGTAGAAGAAAATAATCCAATGCATATTTCTTTAGAAAAAGTAGTAAGTTTAGCAAAAAAAGTAGGGGGAGAAGGACATCACTTTAAGTTTATTCAAATGCCATATAATATAAAGAATACTGAAGCATCTACAAGTAAGACTCAAAAGGTAAACAACAGATATGTTACTCCGATAGAGGCTGCAAATAGATTGGATTTATTTGTTACAATAAGTGCTCCGCTTAATCAATGTAAAGATTTTGACAACAGTGAATTTAATTATAAAAAACTTATAGATTATGTTATAAATACTAAAGGAGTATATGCTGCTATGATAGGAAGTAAAAGAAGAGAGAATTTAATAAAAAATATGGATGCTATTTTATAATTTTTAAATACAAGATGCAGTGTTAAATTCTAAGTAATTCAAAGCATGGCTCACTATTTTAAATATCTAAGTTTTGGAAAATAGTTTTCAAATTAAATATAAACTATTTAATAAAAATATAGCATCTTTTTAAATGCTATATTTTTATTATATTTCTAAATAGTCATATTAAAATGTGTTGTATGAATGTAAGAAAAAATTGTATAATACCTAGAGAAAGAAGGTGGGAAAATGTATTTTAATGCGTTAAAAGAGGTTAGTGCAATATTAAATAAACTGAATTGTTTATGGGCAGTAGGAGGTTCATTAGTGCTTTATAATAAAGGGTTATGGGAATGTCCTAATGATATAGATATATTAATAAATTTTAAAGATGTAGAAAAAGTAAAGAATGTAATGGATGTAAGGTATGAAAAGCTAGAACTTAAATACAAAGATAGTTTTAAAACAAAGGCATTTTTTGGATATAAGATTAATGGCATAAACATAGAGTTTATGGGTGATTTTAAAATAGTTTCTAATGATAATGTATACTCATTTTTATTAGATGAAAAAACCATAATAGACAAAATGGATATAGATGGTGTAAAAGTAAATGTATCATCATTAGAAGATTGGATTGTAGCATACTATTTAATGGGTGATCCAAAGGGACGAGTTCCTATAATAAAACAATATTTTATAGAAAATGGAGTAGAAAATAAGGAGATACTTGAAAGAGCATTGAAACAAAAAGTGTCTAAAAATTTGGAATATGAAATGTTAAATTTAATGTAGTAGGGAGAGTTTGATTTGAAAGAGTTAAATATAGATCAATGGAAGAGAAAAAAACAATATGAGCATTTTAAAAATTTAGATTATCCACACATTAGTGTATGTGCTAATATAGATATTACAAATTTTTATAATTATATAAAAACAAAAAGAAGACCTTTTTTTATATCCTTTGTATATGTTGTTACTAAAACAGCCAATCTTATAAATGAATTTAAATATAGAGTTAGAGATGAAAAAGTTATAGTACATGATGTTGTTAGTCCATCATTTACAATAATGAATGATGATGAAGTATTTAATTTTTGTCCTGTAGAATTTAGTGAAGATTTTAATGAATTTGTAAGTAGAGGGACTAATGAGATTGATAGAAGAAAAAAGTTTGTAGATCTTAAAGATGAGCCTAATAGAGATGATTTCTTATTTATTACAAGTATTCCATGGGTATCATTTACTAGCATGTCACATCCTATACATATGAGCCCAGTTGATACTATTCCAAGAATAGCATGGGGGAAGTATTTTAAAGAAAATGAAAAAATAAAAATGCCATTATCAATTCAAGCACATCATGCCTTGGTAGATGGTGTTCATATAGGGATGTACTTTGAAAAAATTCAACAAATATTAAATAATCCAGAAATTTATCTTTAAAAGTTGTTATGATAGCATTGAGAAAAATGATGAAATTATGTAAAATAAAGGTATGAACATGATGGTTTAAGAAGTATACTATTATATAAAAAGCATGACATGTAGTCATGCTTTTTATATAACTAAATTTATAGATAAGTAAAGTATGGTTTTTCAAGCGTTTAGGTGGTGATTTTAGGGAATATAAAGTTTATTCAATAGCGAATGTAATAGAAGATATAAGTAATTTATCTAATAAACATGTGGGAATAAAAGTGGTTTAAGATGTTAGAGAATATTAATATAATTGTAACTAAATAAAGGGTATATTGAATGAGGTGATGTTTTGGAATTTGATATTTCGGTGGCTATTGCTTTTATAATAAACATAATAATATGGGGTGGCATTATATGGTTACTGGTGAAAATAATAAAGATCATAAAAAAGAAAAGTTTATAGTATTTTAAAATAATAAAAAGTAGTATACGGAGCTGATAAAGTGAGCAGAAAAAAATCATTATTTTGTGAAGTAATAGATGAAATTATAGATATATTAACTTCTCCATTTAGAAGAAAGAAAAAGGATAAAAGAAAAGTTAGTAGCAAAAAAAGTACAAAATCAGAAGATATAAATGTATTAAAAAAAGCTATAGAAGAAAGTCAAGGGACTATAGAATTAGGACAAGAGGAAACTAATATTGTTAAGACATGGCTAAAAGATGATTAACATAAAAACCTATAGACTAGAACAATGAAAAGTTTAAGTCTATAGGTTTTATTATATAGGGTTCCAAGTTGACTCTTAAAGTTATCCTTTCCAAAACCTGGATAACTAGAATAGTGAGACATGCTCCGAATCATTTAGAATTCAATGCTGAATCTTGTATGAAAATATTTTAAAGTTATTGAATAAATTTGAGCTTGTTTCCCTATATACTTGAAAAAGTAAAAATTAAACATGAATACATAATGGAACTATGCCTATGTAGATAGGGGTAGGTTCTGGAAAATCAAAGTTTTCAGCATATGGAAAATTTAAATTATTTGTTGATATAAACTTTTTTATAGGCTCTATAACATCATCTACCATAGTATCTCTTAAGATAGAATCTATATAAGCTACTTTGCCAAAGATAGTTACAGGTTTATTTTCTATACAACTTAATGAAGAAAAATTATCTTTACTAAGAGGTATTACTAATCTATATTTATAAAAAAGTAGCTGAGAAAAATAATCTACACAATGATTAGTATCTATATCAGTTAAAGTAGATTTTAAGTATGTCAAAAATTTTGTAGGGTCCACCGTATTGGAATTAGCGTTGGATAGCATTTGAAGTTCTAGTGAATTAGCAATGGAACAAAGATTTTTTACCTCAGGATCTTTAAACAATAGAGTAGTAACTTCAATCATATCCCCTGCTTTAAGGGATTTTAAATCATTTAAATTATTTAAGTTTTTTATAAGATTATTTTCTTCTAGCATTTCATGCAGTCTTAAAAAAGTTGTAGTTGGACACTGACAAATAGATTCAATAGTTACAGTTACAAAAGCTTGAGTATATTCTATGGTTCCATTTCCTTGAGTAATTCTTCCACAGGTAAGTTCGCTTAATGGCAATGTTGACTTGATGGAAAATTCTTTTTTATTTATAAAAAATTCAGTGTTAGCAAGAGCGATTACAGTAGCTTTAAATATAGAAACTAAGTATGGTGGATTTAAATATATTGGTGTTACAATAGGCATAAAAATCAACTCCTAAAATTCATTTTACACTATAATTTTTATTAAGTTAAAATCTCTTTAAATAGATCTAATTTTTTAGTTATATATGTTTTAAAATTACACGTTTATTAAATTTCAAAATTTAAAATTTAATATTATATAAATATTTCTTATTATTAAGTGTATAAAAAATATTCTAAAGTAGAACTGTTGTAAACAAAAACGTAGTTATAATATGTTAAAAGATTAAAAAAAATGATATAATTTAAAAGTGATAATTTTCGAAAAATTTCAACTAAGGGGGATAGCTATGGAAATTTTAATTGCATTAGTGATAGGTATGACATTAGGGTACATAAGGCCATTGAAAGAAAAACAATTGAAAATCAATGGTAAACTACAACAATTAGGTGTTGTGTTTTTACTTTTCTTTATGGGAGCATCTATAGGATCAAATGATGAAATTATAAAAAATATAGGCTCTATAGGGTTAATTGCATTCATATTTTCTGCATTATCAGTAGTAGGTAGCATTGTGTTAGTATATTTTTTAAGTGAAAAATTAATTATTAAAAAGCATAAGGGTACCAATGCTTCCAATAATGGTAAAGTTATAGATGAATGTACAACATCTTATGAAGAAAATATTTAGAGGGGAGGAGATTTAAGTTTGACTATTGTAATACTTATATCAATGATGATAGGAATATTATTTGGAAAATTTATTTTTCCAGAACAAATTATAGGGAATATGGAGAATATAGCTAATATGGCTTTATTCATGTTAATATTTTTAGTAGGATTAGACGTTGGTTCTAATAAAGAGATATTAAGAGATATTAAAGAAACTGGATTTAAAGTTTTAATAATTCCTTTTGGAACAATAGTAGGTAGTTTAGCAGGAGGATTAATAAGTGGAATAATATTTAAAATGCCTTATAATGAAAGTTTAGCTGTAGCATCTGGATTTGGATGGTATAGTTTATCAGCTATATTGCTTACAGATATGGCTAATGCTAATCTTGGAGCTATAGCATTTTTATCAAATGTATTTAGAGAGGTTATGGCAGTTATTTTAATACCTATATTAGCAAAAAAACTAAACAATTATACAGCAATAGCGCCATGTGGAGCAACTTCCATGGATACAACTCTTCCAATAGTTGCAAAGGCAACAAATAGTGAAATTGGAGTTATATCTTTTATAAATGGAGTTATATTAAGTTCGTTAGTTCCAGTTTTTGTGACTTTCTTTTATAATTTATAAAAATTTAGGATTTAATAAAGTAATACAAGTTAATATTTTAAAATCAACATATTAAATAAAAAAGTTTAGAATGAATTTTTAGTTTCATTCTAAACTTTTTATGTTAATCTTTCTTTTTTATATTGCAACCTTGGCAGCTACCATTACAACCAGAGCAACCACCATCTTTAAGTTTTTTCTTACCTTGTTTAATTAAAATATATAAAGCAACTACAACGATACCTGCTGTTATTACTATTTCTATCATGTGACCACCTTCCTTAAATTTTAAAATAAAAGTGTTCCAATGTTAAATACTAAAAATGATACAATCCAAGCTACTGCAAACTGATATATTGCTCCAAATGCTGCAAATTTACCACCAAACTCTTTCTTTTGTGTACCTATAACTGCTACACAAGGAGTATATAATAGACAGAATGTTAAAAATGATAATGCACTTATACTTGTTAAAGTAGCTGTTAGTGATGCTTCAAGACCAGTTGGATATAGAACTTCCAAAGTACCTATAACTATTTCTTTTGCTCCAAGACCAGTTAGAAGTGCAACTGAATTTTGCCAATTTGCAAAGCCTAAAGGTTTAAATAATGGAGTTAAGAAAGTACCAATTGCTGCTAAAAAGCTTTTATCCATCTCTACCATACCACTAAAGCTAAAGTTAGATAGGAACCATACTAAAACTGAAATTGAAAATATAATTGTTCCTGCTTTTCTTAAGAAACCTTTTCCTTTTTCCCAAGTTAAAAAGATTACTGACTTTACTTCAGGTAGCTTGTACTCAGGTAATTCAACTATAAATGGTTCTTCAGACTTTTTAAATAAAGTATTTTTAAATAATAAAGCAATTGATAATGCTACAATTATACCTAGAAAATATAATGAAAATACTACTAATGTTTCATGGCCAGGAAAAAATAGAGGAACAAACATTGCGTAAATTGGAAGTCTAGCATTACAAGACATAAATGGTAAGATTAGCGCTGTAAGCTTTCTATCCTTTTCACTTTCAAGAGTTCTTGATGCCATTATTCCTGGAACAGAGCATCCAAATCCCATCATAAGAGGGATAAATGCTTTTCCGGATAGACCAACTTTTCTCATTATCTTATCCATTATAAAAGCAACTCTAGCCATGTACCCACTATCTTCAAGTATTGACATACCTAGGAATAAAGTTAATATTATAGGTAAAAAAGTTATAATTCCGCCGACACCTGCAATAATACCGTCAACTATTAATGATTGAAACCATGGGCTTGTGTTAGAAAGCAGTGATGAAACCATACTAGAAAATGGACCATCAAAGAAGCTTGCTAACAATTCTTGTAATGGAGCTCCTATCCAAGTAAATGTAAATTTAAAAATTATATATAGTATAAATAAAAAAGCAGGATATGCTAAAAATTTATTAAGAACGATTTTATCTATTTTTTCAGTTGTTGTTATTTTACTTTCATTAGGTTTAGTTATACAAGAATTTAAAATATTACTAATATATTTATATGTTCTTTCTTCATTCATTGATTCAAAATTATGCCTATTATTTATACTTAAATCTAAAAGAGAATAATCTTTAGATTTAAGAAAATCTTTTACAGTTGAAATTCCTTCTTTTTTAGAAGCAGATATAGGCATAATTTTAACCCCTAATTTTTTAGAAAGTAAATCAAAATTAATATTAATTCCTTTGCTTCGAGCAACATCTATCATGTTAACAACTAGTAAAATCGGTTTGTTAAATTGTGTTAATTGACTTGTAAGATATAAATTCCTTTCTAAGTTAGAAGCATCAACTATATTTATTATTAAATCAACTTCATCACTTTTAAGAAAATCTTTTGAAATTTTTTCTTCGTTTGAAAATGCATCCATAGCATATATTCCAGGCAAGTCCACAATTTTTATATCTTTATCTATAAAACCTTCTTTTTTATCTACTGTAACTCCAGCCCAATTTCCTACATGTTGGTTTGAGCCTGTTAGTGCATTAAATAAAGTAGTTTTTCCAACATTAGGATTACCAAGTAGTGCAATAGTAGCCATCATTATACCTCCATAGCTAGTTTGAATTTTTCTTCATTTGAATTATTATTTAAATCTATATCTATTGTTTTAGCATCTTTTTTCCTTATAGCTAAATTTGTGCCACGTACATTTATTATTATAGGGTCACCTAAAGGTGCAGTTTGTTTCATTAAAACCTTTGTACCTTCAACAAAACCTAAGGCTAATAATCGTTTTGAAAGTTTTTTATCACAATGTATATTTTTAATAAAACCTATATCTCCAGGTTTTAAATCTTGTAATGTCATTAAAATCACTCCTCATTGAAAACAATTCTCAATATCATTATATTAAGGGAAAGTGATTTTGTCAATATTTTTTTAAAATATACTGTAGAATATTAAAAATTTATACATATATATAATAAAATTTAAAAATAGAAATATAATTTAGATTATAGTTGAAATTATATTAAAAATGAAAGCTGTAACTAAATGGGTAAAACCACTTAATTACAGCTTTCATTTAAAGATGATATATTGGTATCCTTATTATCTTCATTTGAAATATATTTGTTCCAATTTACATAGATATAAAATAAACTTACCACATCTTGCATATTATATAAAAGTATTTTTTCTTTCTTAGCACGTGGCATTCTGTTAAAGTAAGTGTCATCTTTCATAATTTTGCTAAAGGTCTTTGCAAGATTAGAGCCACTTATAACTTCACTTTCACGCTTAATATTAAATTTACATTCTAAATTTTTAAGTCCTATTGAAGTATTCATAATTTTTTCATACTCTTTTTGAAGGTCTATATCTTTTAATGAATTTTCAATACTGAAATTTATATTATATTTCTTATAAAGATAATTTATAACTGTAAAATCATTATTGCCAGAGAATGTAACTATATATTTCTTATTGTGATTGTCGATTAAATCTTTAAAATATTTTTCAGATAAATCCAATAACTTTTTTAATTCAAACCTATTTTGAAGCATATATTGAGTAATTTTTAATGTATTATCTTTTGCTTCATAATATGCACTTCCAAAAACACCTATGCATATAGGTTTTTTGTATACATAATGTTCTAAATCAAAAAATATAGCATCTTTAAATAAATCGTTTTGATTATCAAATAACAGAGATGAGTCTAAATTAAAATCTCCAACAGGCATACTTTCATGTTTAATAATCACCATATCACTCTTTTCTTAAAAAAATTATCTATGTAAAACATATAAATTAAAGGTTACTTTAGACGATAACACAAAAAATATTATATCATAGAATAAGTATTTCCATCAAATTCTATTTTATCAAAAATTACCATTATATTAAATTAATTAGAATTTATTTGATATTTTGAAGGAAGATAGAGTTTTATTGCCAATTCGTTTTATTATAAATACATATTGTTAATAATCTTTTATAAAAAACTTTAAAAAGTGTTATATTTTTATACGTTGTAAAATAATATATAACTAATATAAGATTTAAAATTAGTAAATGATATTTGAAAAGTATCCCCAAATAAATATTTAATTATTAATTTTACATAATATAGTAATTATATGTAATATTTTTAATTCACGAGTTTACATAAAAAAAATAGGGGGTATGTAAAAATGGAGTTAATAAATAATATAGCAGAAGAAAAGATTCTTATAAGGAAACTTATGGATGTTGAAGAAATTTTAAATTTAAGAGAAAACAAAGGAGTTTTTAAGATTAAAAGTGAAAATAAAAATTTATCCCCAGACATACACAGTATTGTTTATTTAAGACTTAATGATAGCATAATAGAAAGGTTTAAGTTAGCGTTTAAAATAAAAGAAATACCAATGAGAATTTATGAAGTAGAGATGTTATGTGAAGGAAAAAGTCTGAATTACTTATACAAAGATTCTATTTTAAAAATAATTTCTAATAGAATAAAAGAAGAATTAGAACTTGAAAATTTAAATCCTAAAATAAATGAAAGTTTGCTTAAAGCATATAAAGGAGCAATTAAAGAAGCGTATAAAACATCTCTACAAAGTTAATGATGATTTAATATATGGATCTAAAATTATATTTTAACTTATGCATTGTAAATTTTGGATAGCCATTTGATAAAAATTTGCATTAAATTATATAAAATAAATCTAATCTCCTAATATATTTTTGGTATTAAAAAAGTTAGTTTTTAAAGCTAACTTTTTTTAATGCTTAAATTGTTTAATTTAATAAAAACTGGAAAAGGTATAAATAAAAGTAATTATTAAATAACTAAGAAAAGGAGAGGGTTTATTTATGAAAAAAGTAAAAAGAAAGAAGAGTGGATTCACTTTAATAGAGCTAGTAGTAGTTATATCAATAATAGCTATACTTGCAATTATTGCAGTACCTAAATTTGGACAAATTCAACAAAGTGCAAAACAAAGGGCAGACATTGCAACAGCTAAAAATATAGCGATGGCTGTAAACTCTCAATTATCTTGTGGAAAAACTATAAGTAATCTAAATGAAACAGAGATTTATGAGTACTTTAATGGTGATATAAAGCAACAAGCAAAAGTAGGAAATGAAATTCCAGGGGAGTTTACTGTATATTTAATGGCAAATGATAATATAGTAATAACTACAGGAAGTAGACAGGTATATCCTTCAGTTAAAGAAGATTACACTAGCAGTGGTACAGGAAAATCTATTAGTATAAAATGTAATAGAAATAATTAAGTTTATAAAGGGTTTAAATAAATGAAATATTCAGTTAAAATAGTATTTAAGTTTTATTTAAATTTAAGATTATATTTATTAAGAGTATAAATTAAAAGTTGCATAGGATTTTAAGTTGACTTTCAAAAACATACATTTCAAAATTTGGATATATAGAATAGTGAAACATGCTTTGAATCATTTAGAAATTAACACTACATTTTAAAAAAATATTTTTAAATTATTGAATAAATTTAAAGGGGGAGCTTGTTTCATTGTAACCATATAAACTTAAAATAATGGGGGTGAAAAAGTGATAGATAATATAGAGAAAATATTTAAAAATAGAAAAGTCAATAAAATGGGTGAATACAAAAAAGCAGCAGTTATGATATTATTACAAGAAGAAAATGATAAATTAAATTTAATTTTTGAATTGAGAGCTAAAACACTAAAAAGTCAGCCAGGAGATATTTGTTTTCCAGGAGGTAAAATTGAAAAAAACGAGAGTGAAAAAGACGCTGCAATAAGAGAAACCATAGAGGAATTAAATTTACAAGAAGAGGATATAAAGTACATAGGACAGATGGATGAGTTTGTAACACCGTATAGACTTATAATCTATCCATTTATAGCTAAAACTTCAATAAGAACAATAGAACCTAGTGAATTTGAAGTGGAAAAAATTATAAAAATACCTTTGGACGAGTTATTAAAATATAAGCCTAAATTATATAATATGAAAATAGGTCCAATAGATAAAAATGGTTTTCCTTTTGAACTTATAAATGGAGGAGAAACTTATAAATTTAGAGAAGGGGTAATAGAACAATATTTTTATACTTTTGAAGGATATACAATTTGGGGTTATACTGCATATATTTTAAAAGAATTTTTAGATATAATAAAATCAAAATAAATAATAAAAAACATTTAATGAATAAACTATAATTAAAATTTAAAGCCTTATAGTAACTTTATTTGAAGCTTATATATGTTGGTAATATTGTGATATAATTGTGAATATATATATATTAAATTAGAGTATATTAAAATAAAAAAATAAATAAAAAATTAGTTAATAATTGAATGAAAATGTGAATATTAAGTTAAAAAATTATTATATGTTTAATATTTGTAAAAAATAAATATAATTAGAGTTTGGTTAAACAAAGAGGGATTAGGAGGGGAAATTATGGAGCATATACATCATTGGCATAATGATACTTTAGGAAGAAAAGTTGTTAAGGCTTTAGAAAAAAATCAATTTCATGCAATATATGTTGATACGAAAGAAGAAGCAGAAAATTTTATAATGTATCATATTAAATCTGGAGATAATATAGCATTTGGTGGTTCTCAAACTATAAAGGCTATGAATTTAAAAAGAAAAATAAGAGAGTTAGGTGGAAATATAATTGACCATGGAGAAGAAGGACTAAACAAAGAAGAAAAATTGTCTGTAATGAGAAAAGAATTAATAAGTGATTTATTTCTTTGCAGTAGCAATGCTATCACACTTGATGGTAAATTAGTTAATATAGATGGAGCTGGAAATAGAGTTGCAGCTATGAGTTTTGGACCTAAGAAGGTTATAATTGTGGCAGGAATAAATAAAATAGTAGAAAATGTTGAAGAGGGATTTAAAAGAATACAAAATAATGTAGCACCTAAAAATTGCAAAAGATTAGGTGTAAAGAATCCTTGTGTAATAGAAGGTACTTGTGTAAATTGCAATTCACAAAGTAGAATTTGTAGAATTTCTTCAGTTATAACTAAAAGACCTATGCAAAGTGATATTAGTGTTATTATAGTAGGTGAAGAACTCGGATATTAAATTAGACCTTATTGGTCTAATTTTTTTTGAAAAATTATAAAAATCAATCTTAAAAATTAAATAAAATATAAAATATGTTAAGTAACTGATATAATTTTCTAAAAATACTTTATATTATGTTAATTATACCTTATAATGATAGTATAGCTTATAATGACTTGGGATGGGGGGATGAAATATGGCTAAATGTCCTTTGCTTAGCACAATTGATGAAGATGTAGAATGTTTTAAGGAATGTGATTTGTATAAATGGGAAGGCAATGATAATAAATGTCCCTTTATAGAACTTAAAAAATCCAAAAAAGCATTGAAACATATTTCTGAATATGAAGCTTATAAAGAAGATAAAACCTCTCCTATAAGTATTCTTTATAGTGATGATTATATCAGAGGAATATATACTAAAAATGAGGAGTTAATAGAAGAACTTTAACATATATTAATTATGTTGAATGTTATTTTATATTAGGAATATATTATAAATTCTAGAATGTATTTAGAATAAAGCTTTTTTATAATTTATGAATAATTAAAATTCGAGCTTATTGCGCTATATAGGGTTTCAAGTTGATGGTTAAAATTGCTGAACTTAAAACTTGAATATCTAAATAGATGATGCAAGCTCGTAAGTAGCTAAATTCAATATTAAATTTTGTATAAAAATATTTTTAAGTATTTAAATAAATTTAAATTTGAGCTTGTATCCCTATATAAATATTAAAATTTATTTTCTTTAAAAAGGCTATTATAAAAGAGATAATAAGATACATCAAAATAATTTTATATTAATTATTTTGATGTATTTTTTTATGATAAAATTTAAAATGAAAAAATGATAAATTCATATTTAGGATAGGAAAATTTACATATTATTAAAATACTGATATAATTTTAAAATGTATAATAAAATTTAAAACTTTACAAGTAGGTAATGGTGAATAAAATGGACAAAAGAGAAAAGGTTAAATGTTATTATAGTGAAAAATATAATAAGATAAATAAAGTTGTTACATCTAAAATAATAATAATTAAAGAAGATAAAGTTATTATAAATAAAAATGAAAAATTTAAGAGTAATAGTATTAGAGAAAGCTCTATAAAAATTATAGAATCCATATTAAAACTTTTGAATTGCTTATATATAGATAATAAAATAGATTTTAAAGAAGAAATTGAAATATGGGCTAGAAATAGAGAAATAGTAAAATCTTTAAATGAGTCTAAGAATAAAAATATTTATAGATTCTTAGAAAAAAGTGAAAATTGTAAAATAATATATCATAAATATAGTAATTCCTTTGTAAACAATTTTTTAGAAAAAAAATTTAAAAAAAGTAATAAGAAAGTAACTTTAAAGAGTTTAAAGGACCTGATAGATGACTATGAAAATATTGTATTTTTTGATTTAGAAATGAATTATGGTCTTATAGGAGAAAAAAATTTAAGTGAAACTATAGCTATAGGTGCCGTTAAGTATAATATTAAGGATGAATGTACAGATTACTTTTATTCTTTAATAAAACCCTTATTTAATGTAAAACTAAATGAAAAAATTATAGAACTTACAAAAATACAACAACCAGGTATAGATACAGCTAAAAGGTTTAATGATATTATGATTAAATTTGATAAATGGGTAGGAAAAAATAAAACTATTTTTGTAAGTTGGGGATCTGTTGATATGAAAACTTTAAAAAGAGATAATGAAAACAATGGAAATAAGCTAAATATAATTAATGTTATGATTAATAATTATGTGGACTTTCAAGAAGAATTCTGTGTTTATATGAAATCAAAGAATTGCATTTCATTAATAAATGGGTTAAAAACATATAATATAAATTTTAATGGTGTTCAACATAATCCTTTAGATGATGCTATAAATTTAGAAAATTTAGCGTTGAAATTTATTAGTGAGACAAAGTTGAAAAATAAACGTAAAATAAATTAAATATCCTTTAACAATAAAAATGTTTTAAGATGATATATTCATCTTAAAACATTTTTATTATATAAGGATATAAGCTTATATTTAAGTTCATTCATTAAATTTTTGTTATCAGTTGATAAAACTAAGTATAACTATACTTAGTTACTAGATAAAAGGTGAGAATTGATAGTTAAGGATGAAACTGGAGTAAGGTTTTCTTTAACCTAATAATATAATTTGCTTTACAAACTTATATAAAATAGAAAAATTAGGATTAGAACTATTAATTCTTAATTAAAATAAATTATTAATTGTCGGTAAAGTATTGACTTGAAATTGCTTGCTTGATAAATGAATAACTTTAGAATCCTATACAACATTCTTTTTATTAATTTTTTGTTTAGAAGATACACTGGTTCTAAATATAAGATTTTTAAGGGCATTCCAATTAAATGGAAACAATGGGTAAAGATAAGGTTCACCAGTTAATGTTTTAGTTGAAGCTAAAAGTACCAGTGATAATATAAGTCCAATTCCAAAACCCCAAAGATTAAATAATCCTGTAAGAATCAAAATTAGAATTCTTAAAAATTTTACGGCAAAACCCATTTCTATACTAGGTTGAGTAAAGCTAGCAAGGGCAACAATAGCCATATATAGTATAGCTTCTGATATAAACCAACCTGAATTAACAGCATATTCACCAAGTATTAATGCTCCAATTACTGAGAGAGACATTCCAAGGGAACTAGGAGTATTTAAAGACGCAAGTTTTAATCCATCTACAGAAAGTTCCAATAGTATAAATTGTAGTACCAACGGAACTGGATATATATCGCTAGGCAGTAGAAACTTTAAGCTTTCTGGTAAAACTCCAGGGTTTTGAACTATATAAATATATAGCGGCGTTATGAATACTGTAAATATTAGAATAAGATTTCTAATAAGTCTTAAGTAGTTCCCTGTAATTAAAGGGAAGTAATAATCGTCTATATCCTCAATAAAGTCAAAAAAACTTGTAGGCAAAATCATAGCAGAGGGACTGTTATCTACAAAAAGTACTATTTTACCTTCCATAACATGGGCAGATGCAACATCAGGTCTCTCTGTATACCTAATTTTAGGAAATGGACTGAACCAGTTTTTTCCTGCGATGCACTCAACTAATGTTTGGTCGCCTACAGTTAAGGCATCAACTTTTATGTTTTTTAATTGAGTGGTTACTATATCTAGGGTTTTTTTATCAACAACCCCATCAATATAACCAATAGCTACATCGGTTTTAGTCATTTCACCTATAGAAAACATTTGAAAAACTAATCTAGAATCTCTAATTCTACGTCTAACAAGAGCGGTGTTAAAAACTATTGTTTCAACAAAGCCATCTCTAGAACCACGAAGTACTTGTTCTTTTTCAGGTTCTTGTGGGCCTCTTGCAGGATATGTACGTAAATCTAAAAGAATTGCTGTAGGGAAACCTTCTACTATCATAGCTGTTTGACCAGATAAAACAGATGTAGATAATTTGGATACATCATCTTCCTCACTAACCTCCATAGAGGATATCATCTTTTGTATAAAATCGTTGGAAGTTTCAAATTTTGAAAAGCTCTCTTTAGTCATGAATAATAAAGAACGTATAAGAAATTCTAAATTTTCATCTTTAACAAAGCCATCTACAAAATATAAATAGATTTTTTTATCATGAACATCTAAAATTCTTTCAATTATATCAAAACTTTCTTTAACTTTTAATACAGAAGTAATGTTTTGAATATTTTCTTTTAAATTAGAAGTTATTTTCAAAATAGTCACCCCTTAAAATATAATAACGACAATATGTTTTGCAAATTAAGAAGAATTTATTCAATAATAAAAGCATTATATTATTAACTAATGATTATATTTGCTTATTTCTTTAGAAATAGTTTCTTATAATCATTTTAAAGTAATATAATGCTTTTAAAATATATTATATAGTTTTATTCAGGTAATTTTCTTAAAAGGTCATAGTTTATTAATGTTTTCAAATCAAATCTTTTACATTGGTCTGTAAATTTAATTTCTATTATATCCTCATCAATATAAGTAACTATTCCTTCGTTATTATTACCATGAATTACAGTATCATTTACATCAAAAGGTAGTTTTAATTTATAATTACATTCTTTTATAAAAGGGGATATTTTATAAGTTTTATTTTGAATTGTAGAAGGAATTAGAATATATAAATTATCAATAGCTCTAGTTAGTGCAACATACATAAGTCTACGTTCTTCTTCTAAATTATCCTCAATATTACTTTCATGTGGGATGTACCCCTCTACTGTATTTATTATAAAAATATTTTTAAATTCCATTCCTTTAACACTATGGATTGTACTTAAAATAACACCATCACTATTGTTTTTATTAGAATGTAAAAAATCATTATATTCCTCTATATAGGATAATAATGCTACTATTGTTCTGTGTTCAGTGGCTATAGATTGAAATTCATCTAAAATACTATCAAAATCTGTTATATCTATTTTGAATCTTGAGGTATATTCTCTTAAATAGTCATAATAACCTAAGGAGTTTATAATAAAAGAAATTGCACTCCCAAGGGACATTTTATTCAAATTGTGTATATCTAATTTTAGTTCATCTATATTTTTAATTTGAAAACTACGAATGTTATCAAGTTCTTTTAGAGTTTCAAAACAATCTATGTCTATTTTAGAACTTTTAATTTTTTCTATAGCATTTTTGCTTATATACCTAAAAGGTTTATTTATAATTGAAGTAAAAGCGTCTTTGTTTTTCATATCTAAGCTAAGCTTTAAATATGAAAGAATGTCTTTACAGATAAAATGATTAAAGAAATTAAACTCCTTGTCTATTAATTTAAATGGGATAGAGCGCTTAATGAAAGTATCTATAATTCTTCTACTTTCAAGGTTTGTCCTATATAATATTGCAAAATCAGAGTAATTATAATTGGAAGAAAGGACTGTTTTTTCTATATGATTTGCTATATATAGTCCTTGTTTAGTATCATTTTCTACATTTAGAACTCTAATATCCCCGTCAATTTTTTTATATGGAATAATTGTTTTAGTTCGTCTTGATTTATTATGTTTAATTAGATCATTGGAAATAGAAACTATATTTTTAGCACATCTATAATTTGTTTGCAGATATAATATTTTTGAGTCCTTAAAGTTTTCTTCAAAGGTAATCATATATTTAGGTTTAGAACCTCTAAAAGAGTAGATACATTGGTCTTCATCTCCAACAGCAAATACAAAATTGTCCTTATTAAGCATTTTTAATATTTCAATTTGAAGTTCATCACAATCTTGAAATTCATCTATTAATATATATTTAAACATATTTGAATAGCCATTTAAAAGCTTCGGGTTTTTTATGAAAAGTTGTTTGCACATTATTTGTAAGTCATCAAAATCACATAGACCTTTTTCTTTTTTATAGCTTTCATATATTTCATAAGCATTCTTGAAAAGATCTTTATCTAGTTTTGTTTCAAATTCAAATAGATTAAGCCCACTACTTTTAAAAATAGATATAGCGTTTAAATATTCCTTCACTTTGTCATCACTAACCTCATCCATATATGAAGAAAGAAAACTTCTTATTAATTTAAAACTTTCACTTGAATCCATTATTTTAATTTCACCATAATAATGGGTTAGAATTTTATAAAACAGACCATGGAATGTCCCGAAAAATGGGGTGTGCTCACTTTTAGCAAGTTCTTTATATCTATCTTTCATATTGTTGGCAGCGGCTTTAGTAAAAGTCAATATTATTATATTTCTAGGATTTATATTTTTGTATTTAATAAGATGATATACTTTATAGACTATAACAGTAGTTTTCCCGCTGCCAGGGCCTGCACTTACTAAAGTATTAGTTTCATCACTTAATATAGCTTGTAATTTTTCATTATCGAGATTTTTATATTCTTTATACACAAAAAGCAGCTCCTTATTTAGTCAAAATTAATTTTTTACATATTAAAAAATAATAAGCTAATACTCTTTGATAATATGAATTACTTTAAATTTTTCATTTCATATAAAATTATAATTATAATTAGAGTTTTAAGATTATTATTTAAAAACAATTTTAATTTATAGTTTTTTATATTTATAATAAATTTTATAAAAAACCTATGGTCATTTTATAAAATTTATCGTATACTTATTAGTAAATTTAGTAAATATTAGAACAAATATAATTATAAAAGACAAATAGTTACAAATTTTATTTGTAAAATACTATTATATAGATTGTATAATAGTAATATGTTATAATATAACACATAATTTACAAAACAGTAAGGGGAGAAGAAATGAATACTTCAGAAGGCTTTAATGTTAAAAATCAAAGAAATTTGACTATGCTTGTAGATTTTTACGAGTTGACAATGATGAATGGATACTTAAAAAATAATGTCCAGGATGTTGTTGCTTATTTTGATATGTATTTTAGAAGAATTCCAGATGGTGGTGGATACTGCATAATGGCTGGAGTAGAACAAGCAATAGATTTTCTTAAAGGTTTAAACTTTACAAAAGATGATATAGATTACCTTAGGGAAAAGGATATGTTCAATGAAGAATTTTTAAAATATTTAGAAGATTTCAAGTTTGAGTGTGATGTTTGGGCAATTCCAGAAGGAACACCAGTTTTCCCAGGAGAACCCCTTGTTACAGTGAGAGGTCCTGTAATGCAAGCACAATTTATAGAAACTATGCTTTTACTTACTATAAACCATCAAACATTAATTGCAACTAAAGCAGCTAGAATATGTGAAGCTGCAAAGGGTAGACCAGTTATGGAGTTTGGTTCAAGAAGAGCTCAAGGATATGATGGTGCTATATATGGAGCTAGAGCTGCTATAATAGGTGGATGCAATTCTACAGCATGTACAATAGCAGAAGAAATGTTCAAAGTTCCAGCTATAGGAACTATGGCGCATTCTTGGATTCAATTATTCAAAAATGAATATGAAGCATTTAAAGCGTGGGCTAATACTTATCCAGATAATACAGTTCTTTTGGTCGATACATATAACGTGTTGAAATCTGGTGTTCCAAATGCAATTAAAATATTTAATGAGGTTTTAAAACCATTAGGAAAAAGACCAAAAGCAGTTAGAATAGATAGTGGGGACATAACATATCTTACAAAAGAAGTTAGAAAAATGTTAGATGACGCAGGATATGAGGATGTTAAAATTACTGTATCAAATTCATTAGATGAGTTTATAATAAATTCTGTTATTGAAAATGGAGCACCAATTGACAGCTTCGGTGTAGGTGAAAGACTTATAACAGCTAAAAGCGAACCAGTTTTTGGTGGTGTTTATAAACTTGTAGGTATAGAAGAAGATGGAAAAATAGTACCTAAAATAAAAATAAGTGAAAATATAGAGAAAATAACAAATCCAAGTTTTAAAAGAACTTATAGAATCTTTGACAAATATACAGACAAGGCTATTGCTGATTTAATATGCACTCATGATGAGGTTATAGATATAAATGAGCCGTTAGAAATTTTCCATCCTACATTTACATGGAAAAGAAAAAGAATTAAGGACTACTATATTAAAGATTTAATGGTTCAAGTTTTTGAAAAAGGTAAGCAAGTCTATACTAGTCCTTCTGTTATGGAAATAAGAGAATATGCTAGAGTTGAGAGAAACAAGCTTTGGTCAGAGGTTTTAAGAATTCAGAATCCACATGCATATTATGTTGATTTATCAAAAAATCTCTGGGAGTTAAAAGAAAACTTATTAAATGAATATTCATCTAAATATGGAAATTAAGAGCAGAATTTTATTCTGCTCTTAATTTCTGCAAAGCTTGATGATTTAGCTATTTCTTGAAGTATTTGAAATTATGTTATATAATCAGTAGTAAGTTTAAATATTTATTTATGAATAATAGACTCAAGAGTCTATTATTTTTTTATGAAAAGAGGTGTTTTTATGGACTTTTTAAGTATTGTAACGGAATTTGAAAATCAATTAATATCTCTAAGAAGAGAGTTTCATAAAAGTCCAGAGCTAGATTTTGACCTTCCTAAAACTACAGCAAAAATAAAGAATTTTTTACAAAAAGAAAATATAGATTTTAAGGATATTGGAAAAGGTGGAATTGTTGCAATTATAAAAGGTCATAAAGATGGAAAAACTATAGCTATAAGAGCGGACATGGATGCACTATCAATAATTGATAAAAAGAACGTTATTTATAAATCTCAAAATGAGAATAAAATGCATGCATGTGGGCATGATGCACATATGACTATAGCATTAGGTACTGCAAAAGCACTTAACAATATGAAGGATAATTTAAAAGGAAATATAAAAATTATTTTTGAACCAGCAGAGGAAACATCTGGCGGTTCAAGATTTATGATAGAAGATGGTGTATTATTAGACCCTAAAGTAGACGCTATAATGGGGCTTCATGTTAATGAGGAGATTCCTTGTGGAATGATAGGTGTGAAAAATAATACTGTTTATGCAGCTTCAAATCCATTTAAAGTAAAAATCACTGGTAAAGGCGCCCATGGAGCTAGTCCACATAGGGGAATTGATGCAATTGTTATAGCTAGTGAGGTTATATTAATGCTTCAAACTTTAGTTAGTAGGGAAATGTCGCCAACTTCCCCAGCAGTTATAACTGTTGGTAAGATAAATGGAGGTATGGCTCAAAATGCTATTGCTGATGAAGTTATAATTGAAGGTATGATACGAACTGTTAATATGGAAGATAGAGATTATATAACTAAAAGATTTAAGGAAGTTATAGAAGGAATAGTGAGTATAAAAGGTGGAAAATGTGAAATAACATTAATAGATGGATATCCTTGTGTTATAAATGATAATGCCATGTACAAGTTATTTAGTGAATCATCTAGAGAGATTTTAGGTAATGATAATGTAAAAGAAGTTTTAGAACCTACACTAGGTGTTGAAAGTTTCTCGTACTTTTCACAAAAAGTTCCAGCTATGTTTTATTGGTTGGGATGTAGGAATGAGCAAAAGGGTATAATACATCCAGCACATAGTAGTCTATTTGATATAGATGAGAGATGTCTTAAAATAGGAATAGTTACTAATTTAAATATGATAGTAAATTATTTAAATAATTAATGAATATATGAAATTAACATTTTAATTTTAGGTATAATTAAAGAAATAAGAGGTCAAATATGCTTTGAATCTTTGGTCTCTTATTTCTTTTGATATGGCTTATATAAAAATTTACCGTATACAAATTTTTAGGAGGAAGATATATGATAATAAACATTGGACCGAATGAAGCTGGGCAAAGATGTGATAAATTTGCAAGAAAGCTTTTAAAAGATGTACCATTAAGTGCTATTTACAAATCTTTTAGAAAAGGTGATATTAAAGTCAATGGAAAAAAAGTAAAAGAAAAGTATTCTCTTCAAGATGGAGATGTAATTGAAATTAGAGAAATAAAGACAGAAGCTTCTCAAAAGAAAAAAAGTAATTTTGAGAGAATTGATAATAAACTAAAAATTACATATGAAGATGAAAATATATTAATGGTTGAAAAATGGCCAGGAGTTTTAGTACATAGTGATAAAAAAAATGGAGAATCAACACTTACGGATTATGTTTTATCTTATCTTTATGACAAAGGAGATTATGAACCAGAAAAGGAAATCACATTTACACCAGCACCTTGTAATAGATTAGATAGAAATACATCAGGTATTGTTATATATGGTAAGAATTTTTCTTCATTAAAAGAAATGAATGAAATGATAAGAGAAAGAAACGTAGAGAAATATTACATGGCTCTTATTAAAGGGAAAATAAAAGAAGGTTACTACGAAGCATATATATCTAAAAATGAAGATAATAATATATCTAAAGTTTATGAAGAATATAAACCAAACACTAAAAAAATAGCTATGAGAGTAAAAGTAATTCAAAGTTGTGGAATTTTTTCTTTAGTGGAGTTAGAATTATTAACAGGTAGAAGTCATCAATTAAGATCTCACTTAGCATTTTTAGGCAATCCAATAGTTGGAGATACTAAATATGGCGAGAAAAAGCTTAATAGTTTCTTTGTTAATAGATATGGATTAGATTATCAATTCTTATATGCTTATAAAGTGATATTTAAAGATACAGGAGACAAGTTAACATACTTAAAAAATAAAACCATAGCGGAATCACTTCCACCTATTTTAAAGAAAATAAAGACAGACGTATTTAAGTTTTAGTGGAGGAAAATTTCATGGGTAGCAATTCGAATTTTGATACTAAATCTGCAGCTAAGGGTATGGCTATATTAAGTATATGTATGTTTATGACAAAAATTATGTCTATTTTATATTTGCCATTTTTAAGAGCTATATTAGGCCAAGACGGAATGGGAATATATCAATCTTGTTATGTAATATATGCATATATATATATGATTGCTAATGCAGGTCTTCCAGTGGCAATATCAAAGATAGTTGCTGAATATGCATCAGTTGGTAATAAACATGATGCAATTAAAGCTTTTAAAATATCTAGATTGCTTGCAATTGGAATTGGAGTTTTATCAACAACTATTTTAATTGTATTTGCAGGACCAATAACAAGAGGGATGAATACTGAAAGATCCACATATGCACTTATGGCAATTGCACCAACTATGCTTTTTACTACTGTATTAAGTACTTATAAAGGATATTTTCAAGGCGTTGGGAATATGGTTCCAACTGGGGTTTCTCAAGTTATGGAGCAGGTAGCTAATGTAGTGTTCAGCTTACTTTTTGCATATATTTTAATAGGTTTTTCACTAGAATTAGGTGTTGCAGGAGGTACAGTAGGAACTACTCTTGGCGCACTTTTGGCACTAGTATACTTTATAAATTACTATAATCGTAGAGGTTATGAAGGTTTAGCACATATTAAAATAGAGAAAGAAATAAAAAGAGATAGCAACAAAGAAATTTTAAGAAAAATTTTATGTTATGTAATACCAATAACTATAGCTATTGCTATACAACAATTAGGTGGAATGATAGATGTAAAAATGGTACAAGGAACATTGGTTGACGTATTGGGTTATACAGAAAAGCAAAAAGATGTTTTATGGGGATTTTATGGTCAATATACAACGCTTATAAATGTACCATTAGGCTTATTAAGTTCTATATCTGTAGCTGCTGTGCCGATGATAGCTACATACAATGCAGTTAAAGACAGAAAATCTGTAAAAACTAGCATAAATTCTACTATGAAGATCATGTATTTATTTTCAATACCTTCAGCAGTAGGACTTGCAGTTTTAAGTAAGCCAATATTACGTACACTTAAATTAGATCAAGAAATATCATCATTTCTAATTTATGGTTCTTTTGTACTAGTAATAATGGGAATAGTATATCTTCAAACTTCTATACTTCAAGGTCTTGATAGGGTAAAGGCAGCAACTATATTTTGTGCAATAGGTATGATTGGTAAAATAATAGTAAATTATTTTGTTGTTTCAATTCCTAGAATTAACGTATATGGAGCCATAATAAGTAGCACAATATCATTTGCTATAATGTTTATACTTAATCAATGGCTTATAAATAGAGTGTTAAGGGTTAGAGTTAGATGCATAGTTCCAACCATAAGACCTATAATAGCATCAGCTTTTATGGGAATAGCAACGTATTTCACTTATAATGGAATTATTAAAGTTTTAGGATTAATATCTAATGGATATATATTTAATGTTATAGCAATGATAGTAGCTATAGCTGTAGCTATTATAGTATATAGTGTTGCAATAGTGTTATTAGGTGGTGTATCTAAAAAAGAAATAAATATATTACCAAATAAAATTAAAAATCTTATACCACAAAAATTATTAAAGTATGTAAGATAGTTTTATCAAATAAGAATTATTAAAGGGACTGTTGCAAAACTAACTGAAGGTCAGAGGAGCGATAGCTCCCTTTTTTTATGTGCAATTTTCTTAGTAAAAGGTATTAAGAAAAAAATGAAAGAATTGGAAAGCATCTTCATGGATTAAAACTTACTGGTTAATAATAAGAAAAATACTTGTTATTAAAATGAAGATAAAATTGAAAAATAGCATTATTAAAAGTTAAAAAAGTTAAAAAAGTTAAAAAAGTTATAAATATAGTATATAGTTGTAATATAGAAAAATAAATGGTATTAATGTATAATAAATACAATAACTTAATAAGTAAAATTTAAACTTGATTAGTTGAAAAATGAAAGGAGTACTAAAAACTTGAATGTTTTATTAGTAGATGATGAACAGTCCATTGCAGATTTAGTAGAAGTTTATCTGCAAAATGACAATTATAATGTATATAAATTTTATACAGGAAAGGAAGCTTTAAGATCTTTAGATAAGGTGGATTTTGACCTTGCAATTTTAGATGTTATGCTTCCAGATATTGATGGATTTAAGATATGCAAGATAATAAGAGAAAAGTATTTTTTCCCTATAATTATGTTAACTGCAAAAATTGAGGATATTGATAAGATAACAGGATTAACTTTAGGGGCTGATGATTATTTAACTAAACCATTTAATCCATTGGAACTATTGGCAAGAGTTAAAAGTCAGTTAAGACGATATAAAAAATATAATAAAAAAAATTCAGAGGATAAATTTGAATGTAGGAAAAGTGAATATGATTTTCATGGATTGATAATTAATAATGATAACCATAAATGTAGCTTATATGGAAAAACAATAACACTGACACCTATTGAGTTTTCGATTTTATGGTATTTATGTGAAAATAAAGGACGAGTAGTCTCGTCAGAAGAACTTTTTGAATCGGTGTGGAAAGAAAAGTATTTAGACAATAATAATACAGTAATGGCTCATGTGGCAAGACTTCGTGAAAAAATGAATGAGCCATCAAGAAAACCTAAATTTATTAAAACAGTATGGGGAGTTGGCTATACCATTGAATAAAGAAAAACAATTGACTAATAAAAGTTTAAAAAATATAGTGTTAGCAAAAATTTTTATTACCATACTATTATCTAGTATAGCTTTAGGAGTTATACTAATATTAATGTTTATTACATATCATCAATTTACTTTTTATGGGGATGAAACAGTATATATATTAGCACAGATGATTAAGTATTATTTACCTTGCTTAGTTATATTCGTTTGGCTAATAGATATTATATGTGTTATTTTGTATTATTGGAAAAAATCATTAGGTCATATAGAGATTATGATGGATGCAAGTAAACAACTTATATTAAATGATGATAATTCAATACATTTTCCAGATGAATTGAAAGAAGTAGAAGAACAAATGAATCAGATAAAGCAGAAAACTATTCTAAATGCACAATTAGCAAAAGAATCAGAAAAGCAAAAAAATGATTTAATAGTGTATCTTGCTCATGATTTAAAGACTCCTCTTACATCTGTTATTGGTTACTTAAACTTATTAAATGATGAAGAACATATATCTGATGAACTTCGAAAAAAATACTTAAACATATCTTTAGAAAAGGCTGAGCGATTAGAAGAATTAATTAACGAATTTTTTGATATTACAAGATTTAATTTAAGTAATTTAACTCTTGAATTAAGTAATATTAATTTAACACGAATGATTGAACAGATTGTTTATGAATTTAAGCCAATGTTAGCAACGAAAAATCTTAGATGTGATTTGCAGATTACTTCTAATATTGAGTTTAAATGTGATGTTAATAAAATTGAAAGGGTTTTTGATAATTTAATTAGAAATGCTATTAATTATAGTTTTGAAAATCGCTTAATAAAAATTATAGTAGAAAAAAAATCTGATGGAATATATATGTGTTTTAGTAATAAAGGAAATGTTATTCCTAAAGAAAGATTAAATCTAATATTTGACCAATTTTATCGATTAGATAGTTCTCGTGGAACTAAAACAGGAGGCGCAGGGTTAGGTCTTGCAATAGCAAAAAAAATTATTGAGGCTCATAAAGGAACAATAAGTGCATATAGTGAAGATGAAGAAATTAGATTTGAGATTTATCTTCCAAGTTTATTGTAAGAAAATCGTATGATTTTAAGAAGAAAAACATAAGAAAACTTTACTAAATAATGAAAAAAATACACATCTTATTTTGATATCATGTAGGTATAAAAATAAGATGTGTATTTTTTATATAAGTAAGGAGGAATAATAATGAATTTAAAATTAAAAAAACAAATAAATAATGTATCCATTATTAAAAAATTTATATCATTTGGAGTATGGGTAATTGCTATAGTATATATTTTGGCATTATTAAAAATTGTATTATTTAAATATGGGTTTACTACTGAGTTACGCTCATTAAATTTAAAGCCCTTTGCTTTTATTGAAAGTTATTTTACTGAAGATGTGACTATAGATGTAGCTTTGAAAAATGTGGCTGGTAATTTTGCACTATTTATTCCATTAGGAATATTGTTGCCAGCATTATTTAAAAATATAAATAAAAAAAAGACTGTATTTATATGTTTTGGAGTAAGCTTATTATTTGAATTTCTTCAATATATTATAGGATTAGGTGCAAGTGATATAGATGATGTAGTATTAAATACTTTTGGCGGTATTATAGGTATGTTTATTTATTTTAAAATATTGAAAAGAATTGATATAAAAATAAAGATGAGAATAGCTACATTTTCATTTTTAAGTGTATTTGGTTTATGTGGTTTATTATCATTATATTTATACCAACCTAATATTCTTCCAGCACAAGTAGAAGTTATTAATCAGGAAATATTAGAAGGTGTAGATGCGTATAGTGCTGATATACAAACGGTGTGTATAAATGTGGATAATGATAGTATCCTAATAGACAAATCAAGAAGATTTTATGATGATAATTATAAAGTTCAAAGTAATGAAGATAAATATATAATAGATAACAATACTAAATTATTTCTTCAGTTAAGAAAATATAAGTATTCACCTAATGGAAATATTCAAAAATCAACATTCATATATAATAAAATTACCATGGATGAATTCAAAAATCTAATAAAGAAAGAAGAAAAAAGTGTGAATTTATGGATATCAGAAGATAATAAATGTAGTAGAGTATTGGTGGTAGAAAAAGGGGATATGGAATAAATGGATATAAATATAAAGATATTATGATTTGACATGTGTTTGTAAAAAACAACTTTGTTTAAATAATTCATTTTGGCTCAGAAAAATTTAATAGGTTGATTGTTGATATGGGAAATGTTATCATTTAAGAAAATAATTGTTTGTATATTATGGGGGATAAGAATAACATGAGAATAGAAACAAATCATGTAATAATTCGAGATTTTGAAAGGAAAGATGCAGAAAATCTTTATAGGATTGTTAGAGAAAAGAATATTCTTCGCTTTATGCCTGATTGGGCAGAAAGTAGTAGTTCACCACAATCTTATTTTGAATACATTGATTGGCACCAAAGCAAAAAAAATTCAACAAATATCTATGAAAACAAAAGATATGTAATCGCATTACCTGATACAGATGAGATGATAGGAATGGTTGGTATGGGGTTGGAAGATACATTGAATGAAGTTGAAGTAGCCTATTTTATGTCAGAAAAATATCAGAGAAAGGGATACACAGAAGAAGCAGTAAATGCTTTAGTTAATTGGTGTTTTAGTATGTCAGAGATAACGTATCTTATTTTAACTATTGATTGTGCAAATATACCTTCTTGCACTCTTGCAAAAAAATGTGGTTTTGAATTATTTGAAAAACGAACACCTATTGAGCATAAGCAACCTAATATGGAAAGTGATAGTTATTTTTATTATAGAAAATATAGAAGTATGTCATAAATAACATAACTGTTCTTGTAATTTGGATTAAGTGAATTCAAATGATTTTCTTTAATTATTGATATATTTGTCAACAGTATTTTAAAATATAATCAAGTATAAAATAACCACTCATTTTCTGAGTGGTTATTTTCATAGATTTTTACAAGAATCAGAGTTTTTTCTTATTATAAATATAGATGATAAAAATAATCCACTACCTATAAAAATTAAAAAGATATTTTTAATGATGAAATTAACATTAGGAATAATAGCATTGAAAATTCTAAGAAGAAATGCTGTTATTAAAGTTAAAAGACAAATTACAAAAAATTTATATATGCTAATTGATAAATGAACAGATTTATTTATTTCTAGAATATTCAATATAAGACCTAATAAAGAAGATGCAAATATGGCTATAGCAAAGCCAAATATATTTATAGATGGTATAGCCATCAAAATGTACATTAAAATAAGCTCTACAACAGCTGTAATTAAAGAATTTATAAGAATAGCCTTTTGTTTACCTAGCCCATTTAAGATACCATAAGTACAGGATGAACCATACAAAAATGGAACTGAAAACGCTGCAGCTTTAATGAAAGCATCTAAATCGTTACGTTTATAAAAGAGCATACCAAGATTTGTAGGTATTACTAAGCAAACAAGCATTATTGAAATTCCTAATATAAAGCACATTTTTATTACTTCATTCACTCTACACTCTACAGCAGAATAATTTCCTTTTGTAATATTTTTAGATATGTCAGGGACTAGAATAGTAGCCATAGAAATTACTATCACAATAGGAAAAAATATTATATTAAGTGTCATTCCACAAAACTTACCTATAGCTTCTAGTGCCAAGGTATGAGTCATTCCTGCTGTTACAAGTCTTCCTGGTATAAGCAAAGTAGATACACTACTTATAGCAGTGGTAAGAAACCCATTGACAGCTAAAGGAAACGCAACAACTAGACAATTAAAAAGGAGCTGAGCACCATTTTCTACATATTTATCTTTTCCTAAGGAATAATCGAATTTTTTACAACTCTTCTTAAAGAAAATATATAATAAAACGAAACTAACAAATTCTCCAATAGCAAAGGATGAGTATGTAGCTGTTACTGTTTTTGAAATATCTTTAAGAAGAAATAAGTCTATTAAAGATAGTGTTACAAAAAGTCTTAATGCTTTTTCTACAATATCTATTATTGCTGGTGTGTTAACTTCCATAACTCCAAAAAAATAGCCTTTTAAAACTGATGATAGAGCTATAAATATCAGTGCAGGACATAAAACCCATAAGGAATATAAAGTTCTGATATCTTTTATAATGTATTTACTAAAAAAAGGTGCCAAAGCAAACATTATAATGGTTACAAATATTGCCCAAACTAATATGAAAGATAATGTATATCTAACACTTTTATTCATATTTTTATAAGAATCAGTTCCATAATATGATGAAACCTCTTTAGAAACGGCAGCAACAAGCCCACCGCAAACTAAACAACAAAACAAATCATAAATAGGCATTATAAGTCCATAAAGTCCTACTCCTTCTGCACCAAGCTTGTCCGAGAGAACTATAGAAAAAATAAATCTTATAACTGCCATAGCAAGATTTGAAATAGTTAATACAAATGTATCTCTATAAAAACTGTCACTATTCATAAACAAACCTCCAGTAATATGGTTGAATAAAAATTATATCTTAAAGTAATATATAAATTTTATATAGCTCATTGTGTTTCTTTATAATAGTTATGATTTGCTTTAATACTTTATTCAAAAAATAATCAAATAAATAAAAAAAATTATTACAGTAATTAAAAATATAAAAGCTAGATAAGGAAATTAAATATAAGTAATTTAAACTATTATTTAATTTAATATAAGAGAGTATAGAAAAAGAAGTTGAAAATTAAAATACTATGAACAATGTTAAAAATATTTATATAAATGTTATAAATAATATACAATATTCTTCAAAAAATACTAAAAATTAGACGTATAATTTTAATAATAAAAACTTTATAAAAAATAAATAATAGTAGATATTTTCAATAACTCTTAACTAAAATAAGCTGTTAATTAGCAATTTTAAATTTTCACATTTGATAAATGAATAAACTTCATCTTATAACCCTATATTTATACTTTTAGTGATTGGAGAAATACACATATGGATATTATTATTGAATTAGGAAAAACAAGTGATATTGATGAATTAGAAAAGCTTTATAATGATTTAAATGATTATTTAGAAAAGGAAATAAATTACCCTGGATGGAGAAAGGGTATATATCCTACTTGTCAAAATGCAATTGATGGAATTAAAAATTGTAATCTTTATGTAGCAAAAAATAATGGCAAAATAGTTGGATCACTTATTTTAAGTCATGAACCTGAGCCTGCATATTATAAAGCTAAGTGGAATTTTGAATCTGATTATTCAGATGTTTTTGTTATATATACATTTGTAGTACATCCCAATTTTTTAAAATGTGGTGTAGGTAAAGCATTAATCGATTTCTCAATTGAACATAGTATTAAGTCAAAGGTAAAGTCAATTCGATTAGATGTTTACGAAAATAATATGCCTGCTATAAGATTGTATGAAAAATGTGGTTTTAAATATATTGATACAGTTGATTTGGGGCTTGGAAACTATGGATTGAACTGGTTTAGATTATATGAAAAAATACTATGATATAACAAGAATAATACCCAGAAATAGTGTTGGTATGTGGAGGTAATGTATATGAGAATTTTAATAGGACAACCAGTACATGAAAGAGGAGTTAAACAAATTAAAGAAGAAATAGAAAAAAATAAAGAAATAGATGTTGTTTTATATCCAGAAGGATATTTATTTGATGAAAAGGCTTTAGAAGATGCCTGTAATATTGCAAGAGAATATAATATAAAAATTATTACATCTTACAGAAAAGATAATAAGGATAGAGCAGTAATAATAAGTAATTATGGTGAGAAAATTTTAGAAAGATCAAAAACATCTTCAAATGCTAATGAAGAATTATGTAATCCATTAGTAGTTAATCATAATGGCATAACTATTGGATATATTTTATGTATGGAAATTTTGAAAGGGGTTAGAGATTTTAAAAAAGTAACTTCAAAAATTAATTTTATTGCCCACCCAATTGGTGTAGGAATGTTTAGTGATGATCAATTTGAGTTATGGATAAATGAAGCTAAAAAAATTGCAAGAACATATAAAACTATAGTATTAGGAACAAGTCATGCAGATGGTTCATATAGAAATTGTGGAATATCAATACCTATTTCATATTGTATTGATAGTGATGGAGAACCTATATATATATCAAAGTATGATACAAGAACAAGGATACTAAATTTAAATACAAAGGAGGTTAAGGTGAAGTATGATAAAGAATGATTTAAAAACATATGCTGAAAATTTAAAAGAACCATGGTGGTTGTTATTTTATAGAATTGTATGGGAGCAAATACCTATAAAAAATGGTATAAAAATTCTTGATTTTGGTAGTGGGTTAGGCGTTACAGCAAGTCACTTAGCAAAAGACAATGAGGTAGTTGCCATAGAACCTAATAAAGATATGATAAAAATGAGAATAGATGAAAATATATATGAACAAATAGTTGGAGATATAGAAATTTTAAAACAGCAGAAAGATGAATCTTTTGATGTTATAGTATGTCATAATGTTTTTGAATATGCAAAGGAGAGAAAAGATATATTTAAAGAATTCTATCGAGTTCTTAAACCTAATGGGATAATATCCATAGTAAAGCATAATCATGTAGGTAGGATAATGCAAAAAGCTGTTTTTGAAAATAGTTTAGATGAAGCGATATATTTACTAGATGGTGGAAGAGTTAAAGTTATGAATTTTGGAGAAGTAAATTATTATGATATAAATGACATCAAGCAGTGGATAGGGGATAAGGATATTAGTATTGAAAAAATACTTGGAGTTAGAACATTTTGGGGATTACAACAAAATAATGATGTAAAGTATAGACAGGATTGGCAAGAAAAAATGTACAAACTTGAAATGAAAGTAGCAGATATAAAAGATTATCTTAATATTGCATTTTATAATCATATAATACTTAGAAAAGCCTAAAATTTGATTTTTAAGAATATTAAATAGTTGATTTTTATTTAGAAAAATAATTGTTTGAAAAATGTCTTAAGAAATATAGGTGTAAGTGCATAGGCGTAAGTGAGTACTTTAGGAGGGGATTATTTGAATATTTTGTTAGACAAGCTCGATTTTAATGAGGATTGGGCATATGAAACACTAAAAAATATAATTAAACCAGGACATAAAATTTGTATGATACCTTTTGCTTTTCATGAAGATTGGATAAAGGATAAATATGAGTGGGAGAAAGCTTATAATAAATTAACTGGGGAATATTATAAAAATTCAATTCAGCCTTTTTATAGTTATGGTATAGAGGATAAAAATATAATTTTAGTTAATTATTTTACAGATAATAGTGAGAGTGCTAAAGAAAAGATTAAAGCAAGCGATATAATATTTTTTACAGGTGGTTTTCCAGAAAAAACAATGAAAAGGTTAGGCATATGAAAAGAAATAAAAGGTCAAAGATTCGAAGCATATTTGTCACGAAACAAGAAGATGAAATCCAGTCATAGTGGGGCTATGTATGGATTTTGTCGACGAAGTATTTGTGGCAAATAGGCGAGAATACTGACTTATTATTTATTTGATTATGCCTTAAGTGAACTTGAACTAATTAATACTGTTCAGCATCATACTGGAATAATAATGGGATGGAGTGCAGGTGCTATGATGCAATGCTCTGATTATTATATTTCACCGGATAAAGATTATAAAGAATATACTTATGAAAGAGGATTAAACTGCATAAAAGATTTTGCTGTTGAGGTTCATTATAAAGATACGGATGTACAGAATAAAAGCATTGAAAAGTATATACATGAAAAGGGTAAAAATGTTTATACAACAGAATCACAAAGTGCAATAATTGTTGATGAGGATAATATTACGTTATTAGGAAATGCAAAACAGTATGTAATTAAAAAATATATTAGGTAAACGAATAAATTAAAAGAAAGACATTTTATTGGAATAGTGTAGCTTAATTCTACGCACATGTTTGGAACATTATAAAATATTTTAGAATTTTATAATATGATAATTGATAAATGAGCTACATTAAATTACTTGTACAATTAGAAAAAGAAGAATACTGACATGAATTTTAAAGAAGTAAGAATAGAAATATATATTCCAAAAGAGTATATAGAAAAATTCATCCTTATGAAGATCCAATAATTAATGTTATACCAATTATAAATGAGTTGTTTGAATAATTTTAATTATAAAAAAATAGGATTTGCAATATTTATGAAAAGGAAGAGAAAATATATGAATTACAATATGACTTTATTTGAAGAACCTTTTAATATGATTAAAGATAAGAAAAAGGTTATAGAAGTTAGATTAAATGATGAAAAAAGAAAATCTATTAATGTTGGCGATTTAATTACATTTCATAAACTTCCACATAAAGAAGAGAAAATAGATGTTGAGGTTTTAAATAAATATGAATTTAAAACTTTTGAGCAGCTATACAATAACTTTGATTTTTCACTTTTTGGATGTAATGGATACTCAATGCAAAGTATGATAGATGAAACTTATAATATTTACACAAAAGAACAAGAAGAAAAATATGGTGTATTAGGAATTAGAATTAAGCTAATTAAGAAGTAATAGAACAGTATAAGTTTGCAACTTAATACAGGTTATTTAAAAATTAAGATTTAAAGCTGATTTTTGGAAAGGGAAGAAAAGATGATATATTTAAAAGAAGTTACAGGTGAAAATTGGAGAAAAATCATAAGACTAAAGGTAACAGAAGAACAGCAGTGTTATGTAAGTTCAAATACTGGAATTTTAGCAAAAGCATATGCTTATCTTTTTCAACGAAGTCAAGCAAAGGTTATATATGATGACTGTAATATAGTTGGTTTAATAATGTATAGAGATTATGATGAACGTAATGCTTATATTTTAGATCAGCTTATGATTGATAGTAAATTCCAAAGAAAAGGATATGGTGAAAAAGCTGTATTAGAAGCAATAAAAATTATGAAAAATGATAAAAAATATAATCGTATAATTTTATGTTATTGTGAAGGAGATAATGCAGCGAAAAACCTCTATACAAAGCTTGGATTTTACCATACAGGTGAAGTGGATGAAAATGAAATAATTATGGCTTTAGATTTTTAGATTAACTGCATATTTAAATTTAAAAAAATAAAAGTAGGGTATGATGTACATTTTGAAAATTTAGAGTAAAAATAATATTTTTTGAAAACTGAATAATGTGGTATAAAAAATATTATGTAATAGGATTGATTTTTAAGTTAAATAAATTAGAATTTTTGGGAGAAAATATAATATGGGGAATTATAGAATTGTAAAAATACAGGAACAACCAGGGGTGAGAAATGATGCAGCAAATTGGTTTCATAAAAAATGGAATATACCCTTTGAAGCATATCTTGAAAGTATTGATGAATGTTTGAAAAATGAAAATGCTGTCCCACAATGGTATATAGCAATGATTGGAGATAAAATTGTGGGTGGACTTGGAGTAATAGAAAATGATTTTCATAAGAGAAAAGATTTGACTCCAAATGTTTGTGCTGTTTATGTAGAAGAAGAATATCGTTCTCAAGGTATTGCAGGTAAAATGTTAGACTTTGCGTGCGATGATATGAAAGAAAAAAGTATTAATATACTTTATCTTATTACAGACCATAATTCATTTTATGAACGTTACGGATGGGAGTTTTTGTGCCTGGTCCAAGGTGATGGTGCAGAAGAATTATCTAGAATGTATATGCATAGAGCAATATAAATTTCAATTTTAAATTATTATGAAGATAAAATTAAATATTAAATTGTCCAAATACCGTATTATTTAAAAATGAATATACGGTATTTTTATTTTGTAATTCAAAAATTTGACGAACTAATTAATAAACTATGATATTTGAAATTAAATAGTATGGTATTTTAGGAAAGCTTAATAAGTATTTTTCTCCAAGGTAAATACTATGAAATTGTATTTAAGAGGGGAAAAGGAAATGAAATATTTAAAGAGTAAATAATACACTGTTTACAAAATATGTTATAATTTATTCATGATAATTATAATATTGTGTTCGATAAGTAGGAATCTGCAGAGGTGTTAATATGAATTTAAGAATGGCTAACATTGATGACTTGTCACAGCTTAAAGCTGTATATGGAAAAATAATTGACAATATGAATAAAGATAATATCCAGATTTGGGATGAAATTTATCCATGTGAATTTTTTTGTGATGATATTGAAAGTAATCGTCTTTATGTTTTAGAGGAAAACAATGAGATAGTTTCAGCTTTTGCTTTATGCAATTCAAATCCAGGATCAGAGTATGTGAAATGGGAAAACAAACATGATAAAGCATTATATATTGATAGGCTTGGAGTTAATGTCAATTATTCAAGAAAAGGAATTGGTAGTGTAATGCTTAATAAGGCGATTGTTATTGCAAGAGATAAGGGCGCTAAATATTTAAGGCTTTTTGTTGTGGATATAAATAAACCTGCGATAAATCTTTACATAAAGAATGCATTTAAAAAGGTTGATGGAATCTATGATGAAATAATTGACAAAGACCTTGTATTGCATGAATTTGGATTTGAAATAAAAACATAAATGTAATACGAATTCTAATTTATTATACACTTGAAAGTGTATAAAGTTAGGGAAGTGAATTTTAGTAAGAATTTGGTACTTATAATATACTCTCTTAATAAATATAAACAATGAAAGATGATAAAAAATATAATCGTATAATTTTATGTTATTGTGAAGACGATAATGCAGCGGAAAACCTCTATACAAAGCTTGGATTTTACCATACAGGTGAAGTGGATGAAAATGAAATAATTATGGCTTTAGATTTTTAGATTAATTGCATATTTAAATTAAAAAAAATAAAAGTAGGGTATGATGTACATTTTGAAAATAAAGCGAAATAAGTATTAAAATTTGTTCTTTTAAAATTGAACAATACGGTATTAAAAAATAGAAGTTATCTCAAGTATATTGAAGATTAGTGTAGAAAAGTGGTAAATGTGATAAACTTTTCTTATGAGCTAAGTCATAGTTGTAAATTAATACGAAGAAAAGGGATGATTTAATATGCTAATTATCGAACACTTAGCAGACCATAAAGAATATTTAGATAATGTAATAGATTGGCTTTGGAAAGAATTTGGTAATGAAGATAATTATACTTTTTGGGAAAGCATAGTCAAAAATAGTTTGAGAAAAAATCAATTACCTTTAACATTTATTGCACTTATGGATAATAAGTTGGTTGGAACTGTAGGATTATGGAGAAGTGATTTATTGAGTAGACAAGACCTTTATCCATGGCTGTCAGCATTATTTGTTAAAGAGCAATATAGAAATAAAGATATTGGACAAGAGTTACAGCGATTTTTGATTGATTATTGCAGAAAAAAGGGACATGAAGAACTTTTTCTTTATACCGACATTTGCAATTATTATGAAAAAACTGGATGGCAGTATCTTAACGATGGTATTGAATACTCAGGTGGAAGTATAAAAATATACAAGAAAAAACTAAGTTAGCAATAGATAATATTATTATTTAATGACTAAAATTAAAAATCAAATATTTTTACGTCGCAATTCAAAAAATATGAATTAAATAATCTTTGAAATTTCAACAATATGTTACAATTGAATTATATAATAAAATAACCTTAAGTAAAAATTTTTTGTATGAGAGATACAGATCAATAGTAATTTTAAGGGGGGAAATATGTATATTAACTTTAGAGAGATAGATAAATCAAATTATAACACTTGTGTGTCTTTAACGGTAGGAGAGTATCAAACTAACTATGTTGCTAGTAATGTGTTTTCATTGGTACAAGCTTCTTATGAAGATGGATTATATCCATTAGGAATATATAATGGTGATGAAATGGTAGGATTTTTATTATATGATTATGATGAAGAATTAGAAGGATGGTCATTTTCAAGATTCATGATTGATATTAAGCATCAAAATAAAGGATTTGGTTCAAAAGCGTTAGAAAAGTTTTTAGATCTTTTTCATGAAAAATTTTCAAATGAAAAACTATATACAAGTGTAGAAATAGATAATGAAATAGCTATTAGGTTGTATGAAAAATATGGTTTTAATAAAAAGAATTCGTTTGAATATAAAGTTGGAGATATCATATATAAGGAATTTAGAATGTTGAAGGAATTATGGTAGTATATAGACAAATTTCAATTTGTAAGATAGATTAAGGCAACTTCAAGGAAACAATTTTAAAAATATTATGAAAAATAAATTAAATATTAAATTATTTAGAATACCGTATTATTCAAAGGAATATGCGGTATTTTTGCATCCTTTAGTTAAAAGGTGCACTATGTCATTTGAAAATTAAACAATAGGGTATTTACAAAATATGTTATAATTTATTGATGATAATAGGAAAATTTTAAATAAAAATTATTTGAATGAGAAATACAGATAAATAAGAATTTATATATAGAGTATTAATAAGCTGATTTATATTTATAAGACAAAGGTGAGCAAACTAAGACAAGAAAGTTTAAATAGAAAACCGTATACTATAAATGCGAGGTGAATAAAATGATGGATTGTATGAGAAGTATACAAATGGCGATTGAATACATGGAAGAGCATATTTTACAAGGAATTAGTTATGAAGATGTTGCAAAGCAGGTACACATGTCAAATTATCATTTTCATAGAATCTTTAGTATGATTACGGGAATAACTGCAAATGAATATATTCGTAAAAGAAGGCTATCTATTGCAGGGCAAGAATTGATTATGTCTGATAATAAAGTAATTGATATAGCATTTAAGTATGGGTATGAGACTCCAGAAAGTTTTACTAAGGCATTTACACGTTTTCATGGAGTGACTCCAAATGTGGCTAAGCGCTCTGGGGTGCAATTACAATCATTTAATCGCCTTGTAATAAAAATTAGCTTGGAGGGCGGAACATTGATGGAATACAAAATTGTTGGAAGAGAAACATTCAAGTTATTGACTAAAGTACAGGCATTTAGAAATGAAGTTGTTTCTGAAGATGGCAACAATGAAATACCAGATTTTTGGAAAAAATGCGGGGAAAACGATACATTTAAAGTACTTAATAAGTATACTAAAAAACATGATGTTTATGGTGTGTGTGCTCCTATATCAGAGCAAAGCATTCATTTTAATTATGGAATTGGAATGTTATATGAAGGTGGAGAAATTCCTAATGGATATGACATTTGGGAAGTTAATCCAACACTTTGGGCAGTATTTAAATGTATTGGTAACAATGGTGATTGTATTGGTGCTACATGGAATAGAATTTTTAAGGAATTTTTACCAAGTTCAGATTATGAGATGTTAGACGATACTGATTTTGAATTATATCCAGAGAATAATGACACAAATTGCTTTTGTGAAATATGGATACCTGTGAGAAAAAAATAGACACTGTATATTTTATAAAGTTCCAATCTGCTAAGGAACTTAAAAAGTAAATATAAAATAATATATTAAAATACTGCAGTATTCATAGGTGAATTTGCGGTATTTTTGCGTCGTACGTTGATTAAATGACGAACTAAAAACGAAATAAGTGCTTTGAAAATTGAATAGTACTGTGTTTGGGGATTAATATTAATTTATACAAAAATATGGTAAAATTTATATGGTAAGAAATAAATAAACAAGTATAGACTAGAATTTTAGTTGCATTTCTAATATTTATAATTGGGGGATGATAAATAAATGAAGAAAAAACTAAAGGGTATTGATATATTAATAATAGGAATTATTATATTATTGGTATTTATAACAATAGTTGGGGTGTGTTCTTTTAATACAGATAAAAATTATATTGTCGTAAATCAATATGGTGATAATGTAAAAATTTTTGGAAGTGGAATATATGCTCATGATTCATATTTTAAAGCTCCAATTTTTATAGGGAGTGATTGTACAATGCTTTTTTTAGTTGTTCCAATGATAATAGTTGCTTTGATTTGTGAAATAGAAAGAAGAACAATAAAATCCAAGTTACTATTAACAACATTTATAGGAACAGTAGTATATTATGCTACCAGTATAGTATTTGGAGTTACCTATAATGCTCTTCATTTGTCATATATTGCTTTATTTTCTAGTTCATTTTTTGCTTTTATTATTTTAATAAGAAGTATAAATTCAGATGAGTTGCGAAAAATGCAAAAATGGATTCTTCCATCAAATGGATTAAGTATATTTTTGATACTATCTGGTATATCTCTTTTTGTTGCATGGCTACCAGATATAATAGTTTCAATTATACACGGAAAATCATTATCTCTAATAGAAGTATATACAACAGAAATTACTTATGTACTAGATATGGGAATAATAAGTCCATTAATATTCATATGTCTATTTTTCCTTAAAAAGAAAGATGGAATGGGAGATATTTTACTTCCAATAATTTTAACGTTATGTCAAATTATTGGAATAATGCTTCCTATTCAAACAATTTTTCAAACATTAGCTGGCATTGTAGTACCTATTACAGCGCTTATAACTAAACTTGGAATATTTGTTATACTTGCTATTGTTGCATCATATTTTAATATTAAATTTTATAAAAATATAACAATGTAGAGTTATAATAATAATTATTATTTTTACATGAAATTAAAGGAAATTAATTTACTAAAATACCGTATTGTTCAGAAATAAAGTTGCAGTATTTTTTATGCTGGAATACAAATAAGAGTTTAATATAAATAAAGAAAGATGAGGAAGTAAGTTAATGAAAGAATTTAAATTTCCTTATAAAGAATTTAAGCTAAAAATATCAGAGCATTTTGGAAAAAAATATCTCATAGTAAAAGCTGAGAGAATATTGGGTGGAGCACAAAAATTTGTTTATAAAGTTACAACTCAAAATGGATTTATGTTTGTTATTTACATTTGGCATGAAAGTACTTCTTATTTTTCAGATTTGGAAGGTAATGATATCTTT
>NZ_BAAABH010000032.1:0-39178 GCF_054767855.1 Clostridium sp. CTA-19
CCTACTAACGCTGTTACTGTTCCWGCCGCTACTGTTACTGCATTTCCTACCGTTACTGTTCCAGCTACATCYACAGTTCCATCCACTACTGCTGTTACTGTATTTGCTACTGTTATTGGATTAGATACTGCTACAGTTCCTTCTACTGMCGCTGTTACTGTATTTCCTACTAACGCTGTTACTGTTCCWGCYGCTACYGTTACTGCATTTCCTACCGTTACTGTTCCAGCTACATCTACAGTTCCATCCACTACTGCTGTTACTGTATTTGCTACTGTTACTGAACCATTTATTGTTACTGTACCAAGCTGAATTATACCATCGGCATCAACTTGAATTGGATGAGTTTGCTGAGTATTAGGATCTACACCATTAGCTAAAACTAGCAACTGTGATGCTACATTATTAAAAACTAAATTATTGGCCATTTATACTCCCCCCGTGCTACATGATTAACATAACTTAACATTTTTCATTGCTAAGTTTTGTGATTGCTTTTCTTTCGTTCAGTTTATAATATTCTTTTTATATCAAATTGGTTCATAAACCGAGTTGCTTTTACATCATTTTATTTATATATTAAAATATAGTTTATAAATTTCTACATTTCGCTACATATATAGGAATACAAATTTTTGAATGGATAATTTTTAAAGTCCACTTTGTACCCTATATAATAAAATAAGTTAAAAAACTAATCTATAAATTTATCAAGTAATAATCTTGTCGTTAGTTAATGCTTATAAACATAAAAAAGTCTTAAAACGGATTTAATTTTCCATTTTAAGACTTTTATTTATAATAAAGTTTTTCAAACTACTTATTCACTTTTTTCTTCTTCATCTTGATCTTGCTCTACAATTTCAAAGAAAATTTCATGAGCATCTAAATTTACTCTTGAGCAAACAATCCTAACTTCATCACCTAATTTATAAATATTTTTAGTTCTCTCACCTATAAGTTGAAGATTTTTATCATCAAACACATAATAATCATCCTTTAGGTCAGTTATATGAACTAATCCTTCAACAGTATTTGGAAGCTCTACAAATATTCCAAAATTAGTTACTGATGATACTATTCCATCAAACTGCTCACCAATTTTTTCACCCATATACTCAGCTTTCTTTAAATCATCTACATCTCTTTCTGCATCAATAGCAATTTTTTCTGTGTCCGATGCTTGTTTAGATGCAACTTCCACTGATTTTCTTAATTTTTTCTCTCTCTTATCATTTATTCCACCATTTAAATATTCTTTTATTATTCTATGAATTATTAAATCTGGATATCTTCTAATTGGTGAAGTAAAGTGACAGTAATATTTAGCTGCAAGTCCAAAGTGACCTAAACACTCTGGTGAATATTTAGCTTTCATCATAGAACGGAGTAATAGTCTACTAACAACATGCTCCTCTTTTTTTCCTTTAACTTTTCCTAATATATCTTGAAGCATTCTTGGATGAACCTCAGATGTATTTTTTATGAAATATCCTAAATTATATACAAATTCATTAAAACTCATTAATTTTTCTTCATCTGGATCCTCATGTACCCTATATACAAAAGGAGTATTTAGCCAAAACATATGTTCAGCTACAGTTTCATTAGCAACTAACATAAATTCTTCTATTATTCTATTTGAAACTGCTCTTTCATAAGGTTTTATATCTATAGGTTTTCCATTCTCATCTAATATTATCTTAGCTTCGTCAAACTCAAAGTCTATAGAACCTCTTCTAGTTCTTCTTGAGCTTAAAATTTCATAAAGCTTTTCCATATTTTTAAAATCTTCATATAGATAATCATATCTTTCTATAGTTTCTTTATCATTGTCTCTTAAAATTTTTGTTACATCTGTATAAGTCATTCTTTCATTAGTTTTTATTATAGATTCACAAATTTCATGATCAACAACTTTTCCTTCATTATTTATCTCCATAAAACAAGATAGTGTTAATCTATCAACTTTAGGATTTAAACTACATACTCCGTTAGAAAGTTTTTTAGGTAGCATAGGGATAACTCTATCTATTAAGTATACAGAATTACCTCTTTTTAATGCTTCTTTATCTAAGTTTGATTTTTCAGTTACATAGTGAGATACATCTGCTATGTGAACACCTAATTTAAAGTTTCCATTTCTTAAAACTTCAACTGATACTGCATCATCTAAGTCTTTAGCATCTTCCCCATCTATTGTAACCATTTTTAAATCTCTTAAATCTTTTCTTCTTTTATATTCATTTTCTGGTATCTCTTCATCTATATCTGCCGCTTCTTGTTCTACTTCATAAGGGAACTCTTCTGGAAGATTGTGTTTTCTTATTATAGTTAATATATCTACACCTTTTTCTTCTTTGTAACCCAATACTTCAACAACTATACCTTCAGCTTTTCTATTATCTTCTGGCCATTTAGTTATTTCCACAACTACCATCTGACCAGTTTTAGCTCCATTTCTTTTTGCCTTTGGTATAAATATATCCTTATTAACTTTATTATCCTTTGGAACAACAAAACCAAAACTTTTACTGTCTTGATATAATCCTACAACAGTTTTATTTTTTCTTTCTATTACACGCTCTATAAACCCTTCGCATTTTTTGCCATGATTTTCGTTTTTTAGTATTTTAACTAAAACTCTATCTCCGTTCATAGCTGTATTAACATTATCTGCTGGTATGAACACATCTGGTCTATCATCGTCTAATATTACAAATCCAAAACCTCTTTGGTGTGCTTGGAATTTACCTACTTCCATACCCATTTTATCTACCACACCATATCTATCTTTATCATTTTTTATTATTTGCCCATCTTGTTCCATGCTATCTAATATTTTCTGAAAATCTTTTATTTCTCTTTTGCCTATTCCAAAAATTTTTCCAAGTTCTTGAGATGTCATAGGCTTATATGCTTCTTCTGCCATAAAACTAAGCAGAACTTCTCTTATATTCATTTTATACCTCCTTAATTTATGATATCTATTTAGAAAATTTCATATTTACTTCGCTAAAATTTTATCTATATATTAATAATTATACACATAAATCAACCTAATTATTGATATAAAAAAAAATTTTATATTCTCTCCTTTTAAATTATAAGGTTCCAATTTTACTTCTAAAGTTATTATTCTAAAATTTGGATACCCCAATTAATGAGATATACTCGAAAATACTTTAAATTCAACATCACATTTTATATAAAAATATTTTAAATATCATTTATTTATATTATCACACTTTTCATCTATTAATATGTTAATTATTTATATTAAGCATAATTAAATAATTAATAAGCCAGTATTCACACCTATTTGATATGGACAATTCTCCTGTAAAATTTAAACATACGCCTACTATTACTCTATTTTATATTATTATTTTGTAACAAATATCTTTAAAATATTTCATCTTTATTTCTTCATCATACACCCTGTCTTTTTATAGGGTTCCAAGTTGACTTTTAAAATTATCCATTCCAAACCTTGGATACCTAAAATAGTGAGACATGCTCTGAATCACTTGAAATTCAACATTATATTTTGTATAAAAATATTTTAAAGTTATTGAATAAATTTAAATTTGAGCTTGTTTCCCTATATCTTTAACTCTTGGAATTTAAAATCTTGAATTTTGTTAATAAAATATGTATTTGTTAACAAAAATAAAAATCTTCTAGCTGCAACTAGAAGATTTTTATTTCAAATTATATGATTAAATAATTTGACATATAATAAATACATAACAGCCCTTGGGGTTGGGCTGTTATAAATAAATAAAAAGGGGGCTATATATCTCTTTATTTATTTTGCAATTACATTATAGTCTTTTTTAATATTTTATTCAAGTAAATTTGTAAAAAAATTTGAAAAAATCACTTTTTTTATTTTTTTCCACATTTTTTTCAAAATTTTACTATTGATTACAATATTAATTTTATTTTTGTGTACTTTTTGTTAATGTTTTATTAATTCATATGACATATTATTACATATTTTTTCTTATGCTTTAAAGGTTTTTTAGTATATTTATTTCCTCTTCAGTTAGTTCTCTATATTCCCCTTCTTCTATACTTTCATCTATTTTTAGTGGTCCAAAGCTTATTCTTCTTAAGTAAACTACGGATTTACCTACAGCGTCAAACATTCTTTTTACTTGATGAAACTTTCCTTCTTGAATTGTAATTTCTACACAAGAACCATTTTCACCAGATTCTAATATATTTAATTTAGCAGGCATACATAAATATCCATCATCTAAAGTTATTCTATTTTCGAATTTCTTTATGTCCTCATCTGTTACTTCCTTATCAATCTCAGCATAATAAACCTTATCCACATGATTTTTAGGAGCTATAAGCTTGTGATTTAATTCTCCATCATTTGTTATAAGTAATAATCCCACAGTATCTTTATCAAGTCTTCCAACTGGGAATGGTTCAAACGCCTTATATTCTTCATCTAGTAAATCTATAACCGTTTCATCATAATTATCAAAAGTAGCACTAACAACACCATCGGGCTTATTCATCAATAAATATATAAACTCTCTATAATTTAAAGTTTCTCCACTAACTTGTATAATGTCTTTATCCGGATCTACCTTTAAACCACTATCTTTTACAGATTTACCATTAACTAAAACTTCCCCTTTTTTACAAAGAATTTTTACCTCTTTTCTTGTTCCATATCCTAGATTTGCTATTATTTTATCTAATCTTTCCATAAATCTATCACCTTTCTTTATTATGTACTAAAATTGCAATTTTAATTATTCCTATATTTATAAATAATTATAACTTACCTTATAATAAAAATAATATAGGTTTCAAGTTGATTTTAAAAATCATTCATTCCAAAACTTGAATACCTAAAATAGTGATGCTAGCTCGCAAGCACCTAAACTCACACTTAATTCTGTATAAAAATATTTTTAAGTTATTGAATAAATTTAAATTTAAGCTTGTTTTCCTATATCTCTATAACTTTCTATTTCTATATATAATTTTAAAATTAAACTCTATCATAATATAAAATAATTAAAATACATTTTTATCCTAAATTTTAATTCTAAAATTTTTTATAAAAATTCATCACTAAGTTTAGATTCTACCAATTTATATAACTAAATTCAAATTATATTTACTAACTCTTAATTTTTAACTATTAACTATCTTAAGGACCGTCTTTGATTGCTTTAGATTTTATTGATAATCTTTCGATTTCACTGTAAAAATAGCTTATGGAAAATATACTTTGGTACGCCTGTCCTTCTTGTTACGGCTGTAAACCTTAAATTTAGCTTTGGTTAGTTTTATAAAACCTAACCTAGAATTTCCCCCCTTAAATTTAAAGAAACTGGCAGTCCAGTTTCAACCTGAATTATTAACTTTTAACTATTAACTCTTAACTAACTAAGCTCCAATTTCCTCCTCAACTCTTAACTATAGTTGAAATAAAAAAAGACTAATACTTTTAAATATTAGTCTGAAATTTACTTATAAATATTTACCAACTTTATCTATGTAATTTTGAGTTTCTAATGGAAGATTATTAAAATCAGCCATGCTAGTTACCCCTCTTTGTTGCATAGTTCCAGGTCCACAGTTGTATGCTGCCAATGCCATTTGGAGACTTCCATTATACATATTTAAATAGTCTTTTATATGTCTAGTTCCTGCATCAATATTTTCATTTATATCGTATGGATTTTCAACACCATAATGACTAACATTTTCAGGCATTAATTGCATAAGCCCCATAGCTCCAGCCCAAGACTTAACATTAGGATCAAAGTTAGATTCTATTTTTATTATTGTTCTTATAAGTTTCTCATCTACCCCATATTTTTTAGAAGCAGTTTTTATAGCGTTTTCAATTTCCGGATTGTCACTAATAAGATCCTCACTTACCTTTACATTACTAGTTGTGCTACTATTAATATTATTCATCGCTAAATCTGGTCTTAATATCATCTCTGTTATATTTGTAAAGTCATTATTAATTTGATTTTGATAACTATCTTCTCTTGCACTTTTTTCTGCCATAGCATTTAAAAGGCTTGCAAATACCATATTATAGCTTTGACCACCTTCTTCTCCACTACCCTGCATCATTTTTGTCATCATCATAACTTGTAACATATTATCCATATTTTTTTGTTGAATACCGCTTACTCCATCCGTTGCCAAATCATTCACCCCACTAACTTAAAAAATTTTAATTTAAACATTCTCTATACTTTAAATTATCGTGTCTAACATCAACTTAATTAAGCCTTTCCTATAAAATACTTTTTAATTTTAGTTTTTCTTCTATAGGGTTGCAAGTTGACTTTTAAAATTATCCATTTCAAAACTTGGATACCCCAAATAGTGAGACATGCTCCGAATCGCTTAGAATTCAACACTATATTTTGTATAAAAATATTCTAAAGTTATTGAATAAATTTAAATTTGAGCTTGTTTCCCTATAGAACATCTTAACTTCTTTCATACTATTTGTACTTTTTCATTACTATAAATTTTATTTCATTAAAAATTAAAGAAACTGGTAGTCCAGTTTCCTCTATACATTATCAATTAAATAAATTTTCCACTAATATGACCTTGTGGCTAAAAAAATCTTTCTATTTTAATATTTTCAACCGTTAACTTTAAATTCTATTAAATCATAATCTTCATAAGAAATCTTTTTACTACTACTTTTTACTAATGCCAATACTTTATAAAATCCTTTTTTGAAAGGTATAAAAGTATAATAATCTTTTTTACTATATCTTTGAATTAAGTTCCATTCACCTTGTTCCATTAAATAAAATTCATATACTCTATCTTTTCCACCTTCACAATTAACTTTAAAATTTATACTTTCATTACACCTTAATGTTTCTTTTTCTTGATAAATTTTACAGTTTGTAATTGGTTTACTATCTAGAACATTGAACACAACAGTTTTTTTATGATCATATTCTTCTTTACTAGATTTATTTTTCGCCATAATATCAACTACATATTTTCCCTCACAGCGAGGTACAAATTTAAATTTCTTTTCTTCTATATAATCACTCTTTTCAACCTCGTGATTATTTATTTTTATTTCATATTTTATTAGCGTATTTAAGGTGTTTTCACATATACATTCCAAAAATATAGGTTGTCCAATTAAATAAAATTCTTTTGTTTCTGCTAAAACATAATCTATTTTTGCTGGAATATATTCATAGCAATCCACATAAAATATAGAATGAGCATCATATTCTCTTTTTGATTTAGCATCTTTTATTCTAACTTCTATTTCATACTGACCTATTTGCTCCGGTGCAAAATAAGCAGTATTTTCATCACTATAATCTATTTTTTCTGTTATTTTATCCTTTAGCTTAACTATAAAGCTATATTTTAAATTAATTCCCCCTGTTGCAATAACTCTAATATTTATAGGCTCATGTATTAACAATTGCCTTTTTCTATCAAGTATAACTTCTTCTATTTTTATATTATCTAAATAATCCTCTTCTATTTCAAAATATATACTATCATTTATTTCATATTCTTCATCAAAAGATCTATCTTTAATATACACTTCTAACTTATACTTTCCTGCTTTAGTAGGTTGCCACAAAAAACTATTTTCCTTAGTAAACTTACTTGTCTTACTTTCATTTCCGTCAATAACAAATTTATATAATAGATCTTTGCCTCCAGCTGCAACTGCTTTTAAGATTATATTACTTTTTGTAACCTGTGGAGAACTTACATCCGTTGTAAAACTAAGTAGTTTTATTGTTTCATATGGATACACCTTATAATGTATAATTGCTCTATCATCAAATTCATTAGGAGAATACATATCTTTTGCCAAGCATAATATTTTATAATTTCCATGCTTAACTTCTTTGTAACTAAGTAGTCTTTTAGTTGAATAATCTTGTAGACAAAATACTTCGCCTTCCTCATCTATTCGTAAAAATTTAAATAGAACAACTCTACTTTCATCTTGGTTTGCTTCAACTTCAAAAATAAGTTCTTCATCTTGTAATAAAGTTTCGTTTAAACATTTTAAATTAGTTATTTCTAGCTTAGATATTGGACTTACTTGAAATTTTATTGATTTAAAATCATCAAATAAATTACTTGAATATATACTTTTACATTCTACGAGTAATTCCATATCACTTTGAAATTTAGGAGTATAGGTTAAACTATTATCTACCGTATAATCCTTAACTAAAGTCCATTTAGAATTATCTTTAATCCAATATCTGTATAATACTGATGCTGAATCACTTTCTGCTGTAACAGTAACTTTTTCCCCTACTTTTACATCATCTTTATCTAGGTATATATTTTTAATAAGTTTTTCTTCACATTTTCCAACAATAAAGTCCGTTCTTGAGATATAATCAAAAGATTTTTTGCTGCCTTGAACTTTTATCTGAACCATAATTATATATTTTCCGTCTACTATAGGTTTCCAAACAACATAATTATCTAAACTAAAATCTTTAATAGTTTCCCAAGTTCCATCACTACCAATTAAAAATTTATACATTAAGTTTTTTTCTATTTGATTTTCTACTTTAATAGTAATTTCTTTGCCTTTTTCTTGAGGACTTTCTAAGTTTGTAATAATATTCATTTCGTTCATTATAGCAGCTTTCCTCCTCAACCCTTTATACTTTAACTTTCTCCTCTAAAATAGTATTTATTTAAAAATTTAGAAAAGTTATCTTATTTACTGTTTATATATAAAAACCCATAGCAGTGAGTTTAAAATTTATCTGAATACCATATTAAGATTTTACATATTATATTTTATTATACTATAATTCCAAAAAATAGAAAAGAGCTATATAAGGCTAATATATTAAATTTAATGTTTCAAATAAACCTTATTAATTATTACCCATCGTAACTCTATAATAACAAAAGGGACGTCTGCATAACTGGATAGTTTGCTATGCTTATCCCTTAATACTTTTATTAATTTTAACTTATTTAACGATTATTTCCCTATACAATACTGAAAGTCAGTCTTTAAACTATATACTATGAAGTAGATACTAATTTTTTCAAGTTTTTATATAGTCTTTCATCATCCTCTGCTTTTCTTTTCTTCGGATTAGAGGTTTTTCCACCACCTCTTCTTACTTTTCCACTTATATGTCTTTCAAATAGTAGTTTATCTATATTGTCATTTGAATATATATGACCCTTAGGACTTATAGCAAAAGCCCTCTTGCCTAAAACCATAGCCGCTACACCATAATCCTGTGTTACAACTATATCCATATCACTTACTTCATTTACAATTTTCATATCTACACTTTGAAATCCACTATCCATATATTTTACTTCTCCATAACTTATCGTTAGAACATGATTTATATCACAATAAAAAATTAATTCTTTACCATATTCTTTTGCTACATTCTCTATGATTTGTTTTGCAGGACATGCATCTGCATCTACTAAAATTTTCATTATTCATTTCCTCTAATTTCATCTCTAATTCTATTTTTTTATCTTCATATCCAGGTTTACCTAAAAGTGCGAACATATTACTTTTATAATTTTCAACACCTTGTTGGTCAAAAGGATTAACACCAATTAAGTATCCACACACTGAACATGCCTTTTCAAAAAAGTATATCATATAACCTACATAATATGGAGATAAATTTGGTATTGTTATTGTTATGTTTGGTACTTCCCCTTGATTATGAGCAAGTTCTGTTCCTTCCATAGCTCTTTTATTTATATAATCTATAGTCTTTCCTTCTAGAAAATTAAGCTCATCTATATTTTTTTCATCATTAAATATAACAAGTTCTCTTTTAGTTTCTTTTATATTTATCGTAGTTTCAAAAAATATTCTTAATCCCTCTTGTATATATTGTCCCATAGAATGTAGATCAGTAGAAAAATTAACGGTAGCTGGGAATATACCTGTGTGGTTTTTTCCTAAACTTTCCCCAAATAATTGTTTCCACCATTCACCAAAATAATTCATACAAGGCTCATATGTTGCCATAATTTCTATAAATTTTCCCTTCATATATAATAGATGCCTTGCAATTGCATATCTATAACAACTATTTTTTTCTAAGTTATAATTATTATATTCAATACTTGCATCCTCTGCACCTTTTAAAAGTTCTTCTATATCAATCCCAGCAACTGCAATAGGCAGTAATCCCACTGATGTAAGAACAGAGTATCTTCCGCCAATATCATCTGGTATTACAAAATTTTCATAGCCTTCTTCATCACAAAGTTTTCTCATAGCTCCTTTGTTCTTATCAGTAGTTATAAATATTCTTTCTCTTGCGCCATCTTTTCCATATTTTTTTTCTAACACATCTTTTAAAAATCTAAAAGCTATAGCTGGTTCTGTAGTTGTTCCTGATTTAGATATAACATTTATAGAAAAATCTATATGCTCAACCATATCTAATATTTCTGAAAGATATGTTGAGCTAATATTATTACCTGCAAAATAAATTTTAGGTGCCGTTCTTTCACTCTTAGGTAAGCTATTATGGAATGTATGCGTTAATCCTTCAATAACTGCCCTAGCGCCTAAATAAGAACCACCTATTCCTACTATGATAAAAGCATCAGAATGATTTTTTATATTTACAGCTACATTCTTTATTCTTTTTATTTCATCTTTAGGAAATTCACTGGGTAAATTTAGCCAACCCAAGTATTCACTTCCTATACAATTTTTATTATGCATCATGTTATGAATTTCTCTTGTCATATTATCAAAAATTAAAATTTCTTCACTCTTTAGATAAGGATAACATTTTGAAAAATCTACCTCTATATTGTTCATAAGTCCTCCAACTAAATTAATTACTTTTAAAATTTGTATATTTTTATATACTTTATTAATTTATGTTGAAAAATTAAATATTATACTTTTACATAAAAAAAGCTTATATCCTTTAAATCAATAAAGAACATAAGCTTATATATGCTTTGACTATTTAATTTTATTCCCACTCAATAGTTGATGGTGGTTTAGAAGTTACATCATAAACAATTCTGTTTATCCCTTTAACTTCATTTACTATTCTTCTAGATACTTTATCTAAAACTTCATATGGTATTCTTGCCCAATCAGAAGTCATTCCATCTGAAGATGTTACAGCTCTTAATGCTATTGTATGACAGTAAGTTCTCTCATCACCCATAACACCAACTGATTGGATATTTGGAAGACAAGCAAAGTATTGCCATATTTTACCTTCTAGTCCATTTAATGCAACTTCTTCTCTGAATATTGCATCAGCTTCTCTTACTATAGATAATTTTTCTTCAGTAACTTCACCAAGAACTCTTATAGCAAGTCCTGGACCTGGGAATGGCTGTCTCCATACTAAATTATGAGGAATTCCTATTTCTTCTCCAACTGCTCTAACTTCATCTTTAAATAATTCTCTTAATGGTTCAATTAATTTAAATTTAATATCTTCTGGAAGTCCTCCAACATTATGATGACTCTTTATTGTAGCTGAAGTATTAGTTCCGCTTTCTACTACATCTGCATATATTGTTCCTTGAACTAAGAAGTCTATATCTCCAAGTTTATTTGATTCTTCTTCAAATACTCTTATAAATTCTTCACCGATTATTTTTCTTTTTCTTTCTGGATCACTTACACCTTTAAGTTTGCCTAAGAATCTCTCTTGTGCGTTAACTCTTATTAGGTTCATATCAAAACCTTTTCTAAATACTTCTTCTACTTGATCCCCTTCATCTTTTCTTAAAAGACCGTGATCAACAAATACACAAGTTAACTGCTTTCCTATTGCTTTATGTACAAGAACTGCAGCTACTGATGAATCTACTCCACCAGATAAAGCGCATAGAACTTTTTTATCGCCAACTAATTCTTTTATTTCTTTTATTTTTTCTTCTGCAAAAGAAGACATTGACCAATCGCCTTTAACTTGACAAACATTATATAAGAAGTTTGTTAACATTTTTGCACCAAATAAAGTATGTTCAACTTCTGGGTGGAATTGCACTCCATAAAGTTTTTTATCTTCATTGCATATAGCAGCCACTGGACATTGATTACTATATCCTATAATATCAAAGCCTGTTGGTGCTTTTTCTATGTAATCTGTATGACTCATCCAACATTGTTTTTCTGTTATTCCATCAAATAATTTATTGTTAGTTGTAAGTTCTACATCTGTTTTTCCATATTCTCTTATAGTTGCAGTCTTAACACATCCACCTAACATATGAGACATAAGTTGAGCACCGTAACATATTCCTAATATAGGTATGTTAAGCTCAAATAGCTCTTTATCTACCTGTGGAGAATCCTCACCATAAACACTGTTTGGACCACCTGTAAAAATTATTCCTTTTGGATTTAATTCCTTAACTTTTTCAGCAGAAATTGTATATGGAACTATTTCACAATATACTTTATTTTCTCTTACTCTTCTTGCGATAAGTTGATTATATTGACCACCAAAGTCAACAACTAAAACTAGTTCTCTGCTCATCATAGGCCTCCCTTTTCTAATTTCTTATGAAACTATAGTTTATTTATATTTAAATTACTTGTATCCATTTTTTAACTGAATATAGGGTTACAAGTTGACTTTTTAAGTTATCCATTATTTAATGATAATATTTTATTATTTAATGAATAACCTTAAATACGCACTTGTTTCCCTATATATAGTTTGAAACTTATATTTTAACTTATACATTGAAATTTTCAGATATTCGCATCAGTGATGTCATGCTCAAAATTTCTTAAATTTAAAAGTAAATATATACTAATACTTATATATAATTAACGAATAAATTTGAATTCCAGCTTGATTCACTATATTTATTAAATAGCATATCATATTTTTCTTACTATTTAAACCTCTTCTCAGTTTAATATCCACCCTCTACTAAACTATAAACTATAGTTTGGTGCTTCTTTTGTTATTGAGATATCATGTGGGTGACTTTCTTTTAATCCTGCTGATGTTTGAACAACAAATCTAGCAGTTTCAAATAATTGTTGTAAAGTTGGTGATCCTAAGTATCCCATTCCTGAACGTATTCCGCCCATTAATTGGAATATTGTATCAACAACAGCTCCTTTAAATGGAAGTCTTCCCTCAACACCTTCTGGTACTAATTTTTTGCTATCTTCTTGGAAATATCTATCCTTACTTCCTGCTGCCATAGCTCCTAATGAGCCCATTCCTCTATAAACTTTATATTTTCTTCCTTGGTATATTTCAGTTTCCCCTGGAGCTTCTTCACAACCAGCAAACATAGAACCCATCATACACACCTTAGCTCCTGCTGCTAATGCTTTTACTATATCTCCTGAGTATTTTAAACCACCATCTGCTATAACAGGCACTCCATATTTATTAGCTTCTTCTACACAATCCATTACTGCAGTTAATTGAGGAACTCCAACGCCTGCAACAACTCTTGTTGTACATATTGAACCTGGTCCTATGCCAACTTTTACACAGTCAGCACCAGCCTCGATTAATTCTTTTGTAGCTTCTGGTGTAGCAACGTTACCAGCTATAATTTGAAGTTCTGGATATTTAACTTTTACAGTTCTTACTGCATCTATAACACCCTTTGAATGACCATGAGCTGTATCGATAGTTATTACATCAACTTCTGCTTCAACTAAAGCATCTACTCTTTCCATCATATCTTTTGTTACTCCAACAGCTGCTCCACATAAAAGTCTACCTTTTACATCTTTAGCTGCATTTGGATAAATTCTAACTTTTTCTATATCTTTTATTGTTATTAAACCTTTTAGTTTAAAGTTTTTATCTACTAATGGCAGTTTTTCTATTTTATGTGCTTTAAGTATTTCTTTAGCTTCTTCTAAAGTTGTATCTTCTTTTGCTGTTATTAAATTTTCCTTTGTCATAACTTCTTCAATTTTTCTTGAAAAATCTTTTTCAAACAGCATATCTCTATTAGTGATTATTCCAACTAATGTATTATCTTCTTTAATTACTGGCACTCCTGATATTCTGTATCTTGCCATTACTTTATCAGCTTCTTCTAAAGTATTGTTTGGATATAAATAAAATGGATTTGTTATTACTCCATTTTCTTGTCTCTTTACAGTATCAACTTCTGCCGCTTGCTCTTCTATTGACATATTTTTATGTATAATACCTATTCCACCTTCACGAGCCATAGCTATAGCCATTTTAGCTTCAGTAACAGTATCCATTCCTGCACTCATAAGTGGCATATTTAATTTTATAGTTTTTGTAAGATTAGTTTTTAAAGTAACATCCTTTGGTAAAACCTCTGATTTATTTGGAACTAATAACACGTCATCAAATGTATATGCTTGTTTTAAAATAACTGCCATTTAAAATCACTCCTCATTCTTAATTTTTATCCATTATATCTCTTTAAATCAACTGTTAGACTTAATTGGAAAGAATTTTTAAAAGATTTAGCGTATAAATTCTTTTTAAAAATTACACACTATTAGTAACCTCTCCTATAATATATAAATTATAAATTCTTCCTCCCAGATTATCTTATAAAAGAACAAAAGACTAGTTTTACTATATTATAAGTAAAACTAGTCTTGCCTATTTTATATAGAAATTTAACCACTTCTAAAATAGGTTCTCTAATTTTACCCATAGTCAGAAATTATTGGTTTCCGGTAGATACTCCTTGCCATATTCAAGGGATATATGAGTTAGTATGTTCAATTTTGTTTGCGCTTAACTATTGTTAATTATTTTATTTAATAATTAACAATTTGTCAACAACCAAATTGATATTTTTTTTATTTAATTTATATTAAAGAAAATATAAGACCAAATTTTAAACCTATATTTCTCTATAATTATTGAAAATATTAATATCATAGGATTTATCAATAAACACTTGACAGATGTTAAAATTTCTCTGTTTTTATAACATTAAACTCTAACGCTTCTTTATATCCATCTAGTGAATTTATTAAGTTTTTATGAATAAAACCTTTAAATTCTGGAGTAAAATCTGTTAATTTCTCACTTAATTCATTAACAATATGCTCTTTGGATTTATAACTATTTACCCCATTGAAATTTATCATATTATATTTGTCACTTTCCAAATTGTTATTTTGATTAAAAATTATATTCTTTGCAAATATAGATGAATTATAAAATTCACTTGCCCCTTCAAAGGTAACAGTTCCTGTACAATAAATTATATAATTTATAAAATTTTCTTTGCTATTACTAGGAATAACTAAATCACCATCTATTATTATAAGTTTATATACATTGCCATAAGTTTGTAGATAATTGTCTTTATACTTATCTATTTTCCTCAATTCCTCAACAGCATGCTCATATATACCATCATTATTTTTAGGATTATCATCTATTATTCCTGCAAAATCTTTATATGGATTTTTAGCATCTCCTCCATTTATTAGTCTGTTAAAATCTATTTTTTCACCATTTTTTGTTTTACCCTTGAATTCTATAAGTAGTTGATTATTGTCAATATTACTTTTTATATTAACAAACTCTTGCCCTACATATGGGTTTTGTAAATATGGCTCTTCTTTTTTTATATCCTTTTTTTCCTTTTCTAACAGTTTTTCATATTTCATAGATATATCTTCATAGGATATAAATTTATATTTTTCATGAAAAACTTGAATATCCTCACCACCGACTTTTAAATGTGGCTTACTTAAATCTTCTAAAGTTAATTTATCAAAATCTTTATATTCTATATTACCTTCTTTTAAACTTTCCTTAAAATTTAAATTTTTTAACTCTTTTAATTTTAGTTGCTTCCAATATTTTCGATTTTCCTCTATTTTGCCGTTATCTTCGTAAGGTAATCCGCCCTTTAAACTTGTAATTATATTTTCACTATCATCAATTTCTATATTTTCTCCTTTTAAATATAAATTCGTATCCTCAAACAAATTCATACTTTCACTAGGCTTAAACACTATATTATTTTTTTGTATAAATACATCACCGGATATATTCAGCTTTCCTTTAAATAAATCAAAGTAATTATCTATATTGTTCAAACTTCCATTAACAGCTCTTGTATTATTTTCTTTTAACGGAGATATAACGGAAAAAGCACTATTAAACATTCTATTAAAATAAGGATTTAATATTTCACTTCTGTCTATATATTGAACTAAAGTAACAGTTTCATTAGTTTTTTTATTTTTAGCTATAGATTTAACTTTAATATAATAATATTCTTTTCCTGTTTTTATATCAGTTATTTTATTTTCATGTGAGCTTTTTAAAATAACTTTATTTTCCATATTATCATCTTCAAATAAAAGCACTCCATTATCTCCAATAACTACAGGGTCAAACTTTTTAGGTTCTAATAAAACATCCGTTTTATCAACTATATAATTTTTCATTTCATTATAAGCTTTATCTATTCCTGATTCCGCTGCTAAATTTATTTTTTTGCTTTGTTCTATATAAGTGGTAGCTTTATAACTAGATAAACTAAAAGATAAAAGTGTAGATGCTAAAACAAATATAACAATTATAGTAATTAAAGCAGTAACTAATGCTGAGCCCTTTTTCTTCATCACATAGACCCCCTCATCCTATCTATGACAACCTTATCTTTAATTTCTACTTTTTCATCTTTTTCTCTGCAACCACCATCTACTTTTATAGTTACCTGTAGTCCATTATTTTTAATTTCTACACTTTTTATATTGTAAGCTATGATTTTTTCGCCCTGTGATTGCCCTTTTATTTTGTTATAATTTTCATATTCATTTAATTGAATTTCCTGTACAGAAGTTATTTTAAGTATATTATTTGTATCAAAATAAATAGCCATAACAACGTTGCTTTTATATGGTTGAAATATTATATATTCATCGTAAACACTACTTTTATCTATTACTTTAGTTAAGCTTCCATTAATATAGGCTGAATTTTTTTCATTTAATTTCAATCTAGTTTCATCACTATTTGTTAAGTAACTTTTTCTTTCTACATCAGTTAAATATCTGCTATTTTCCATTGGTTTAAATATTCTATTTTCTATTGGCATATACTCATATCTATATAAGTTGGTTATATTTTCATTCTTTCTATCTTCCTTCAATGTATATAAAAATCGTCTTTGATTTCCCTTTTCTTTATTAGGATTTTCCTTTTCTATATTGCTACCCTCTATATAAAAAACAACTTTTTCTTTACTATCGTTATTTAAAAATTTTAAATTTGGATTATTATTAATTTCATCACCACTTATAATTTTATCCCCATATTTTATAATGTTTGAAATATGATTACAGGCTATTTTGCAATTATTATTAACATTATATTTATTACCTATCTTATCAAAAACTTTTAAATTGCTTTTTAATATTAGAAAAAACATACCAACAGATATCATTAAAATTCCCATGGTTACAATTAACTCAATAAGAGTTATTCCTTTATTTCTTCTCATAAAAACTACCTACCTATATCAAAAGTCATAGATGATTTTCCATTATAAAACTCTTTACCTTTCATTTTCCATGTAGCAACTTTCACCTTGTAATTACAAAAGGCGTCCTCTTTTTTATTTATAATTTTATTTATTTTAATATTTACAGTAAAATTACCTTTATCAAATATATCATTTTTTTCTGTTTCATAATTCTCTATTTCCTCTATAGATTCTGTCAGTTCCTCATAATTATTAAAATATATTGTTACATCTTTTCCATCTAACATTTCAATATCTTCTATACTCTTACTTTTTAACATCTCCACCGCTGTATTTGTATAATTAAAAGTTTTTTTCCTAACCTCATAGATTTTTAAATTTTTATTTATACTACTATATATTGATGACACAATAGCAAAAACTACAACTACTATAGCCATTGATATAACTACCTCAAGTAATGTGAACCCTTTTTTAACACCTTTCAAACTATCCACCAACTTACTTAAACATATTTTCTTTTCCATACTGGCCTTTATTAAAATCATGCTTATATTTGCCTAATTCACCATCTAATTCATTAAAGAAAAATTCCATTCTAACACTAGTTTTAGTAGGATTATTACCGGTCATTGCTACTGCATTTATTTCACAAATCCTTTGACTATTTTCAACATTAGCTAAAAAATTTAAAGTTTGCTTATAATCTCCTATAACAGTGAAATTCACATATATGCTATCTACTTTAACCTCAGTATTCTTCTTAGTTGTATCATTTTTTTTATGTTCTCTTTTTTCATCTTTTGTAACATCATTTATTAAATCTGCTGCTTTTTCAACTGTATTTTCCCCTTCTGCTCCCTCTATAACTTCACTATTATTTTCTATATCTTCAAAATTTATATCTACAAGATTTATTAAATTTTTCTCAGCTAATTCTCGTATTTCCTTAGCTATATCTGGTGTTTGCTTTCCTGTAGGTAGTCTTTTACTTGAACTATTAAGCTCTTTTTTTAATTTATTTAAACTAGATACCCTCTCTCCTAGTTGTTCCTGTGTTCTTACAGCATAATCAAGTTTTTTTCTTTTCTCTTCCACCTGACTTTTTAAAGATATAGCATTTAATCTATATGGAAATATAGCTAACTTAGATACTACAAGTATTAAAAGTAAAAATATAAGAATAGATATTAACACCTTCTCTGATTTTTTTAATTCTCTCACCCTAATTTTCCTCCACCATTTCTATAACTGCATTAAACCTATAACTTTTATCACTATTTTCACTAATAGCAGGCAGCTCTATCCCTTTATAAACATGATTATTCTCTATATTTGCCCAAAATTCTAATACCGAATTATAACTTTTACTTGATGCAGAAATTGATATTGCTTTACCACTATAATTAAAACTTTCTATAACAACATCCTTGGGAATTTCCTTTTGAAAATTTTTTATTATTTTTGATGTCATATTATTTTTTTTACTTTCTAAAAGATTAACTTTTTCAATATGATTTATTATCTCTTTTGTTTCCTTTGAAACTTTTTCATCTTCTTTTAATACCTCTTCATATTTTTCTAAAGTCACGGTCAAGTCATTATTTTGCTTTTTTAATCTTTGAAATTCTATAAAATAAAATAAGTTTATTCCTATAAAAATGACTACTAGAAATACTATACCTCTGTTAATTAAATTTTTCTTTTTCCCTTTTTTCTGATTTTCTATAATTGCTTTAGGTACTAAATTTAATTCTCTCATTTTTAATCCTCCCTAAGTAACAAACCATAGCAATTAACATAATCTATTAAGTTAACCACATTTTCCTTATCTATATTAATATTCAAATCATCAATAAACACAATTTCATTTTCAAAATAGTTTTCAAAATAATTTTTTATTCCTTTTATATGATTTAAATCTCCTAATACGTACATTCTATTTAGATTATTTTCAGCCCTTCCAGAAAAATAAAATTTTATAACTCCGTTTAGTACAGTACTTAAAGTATCTAATAATCCTTTAACCTGCTCACCCTCATAATCTAGAGGTTTTATACTATTAAAATTTATGTTTTTTAGTTTTTCTTTTACTTCCTTATCACTTAACTCTAAAATTCTTCTTATATTTGATACTCCAAAATTTATTCTCTTTTCCATTTGAAGCAAATTGTCATTTATTATAGCTAATGTAGTTTCGTTATTTTGTATACTAAGCAATCCTATATAATTTAAATTTTTAGTGTATTTACTACTGCTTATAACTCTTTTAAGGGAATTACTTGATAAATCAATACATTTAAGATTCAACTTAAGGATTTCTGAAAGCTCCACATACTTGTCTATTTTGCTTCGTTTACACATTACTACCATATATTTACCAATGCTAGCCTTTTCTTCATTTACATTTTCAATTAGTTGGTAACTATAATAATATAAACTCTCTTTATCTGGATAACTTTTACGTATCTCAATCTTTACAGCAGTATCCATAGCCCTGTCTCCAAGTATAGGAAACTCCAAATATCTTGTTATTATGTCATCACCATGAACAATGAAATATACATCCTTAGCTCTAACATGAGCTATTTTAAAATATTCTTTTATAGACTCTCCTATTTTAACTACATCTTTTATAAATCCACTTTCGAAAGCATTACTAGGAGTTTTTAGCTTTCCCCAGTGTACTATATCTTCTTTAGTCCCAACTAAAATATCTATAGTGTCTTCATTTATATCTATAGTTACCCTTTGCTTAGTATTTTTCTTTACTTCTTCACTCTCTTTTTTTTTCTTATTTATTTTAAATATATCTTTAATATCCTTTTGCCAGATCCTCTCCTTTTTATCCAATAACCTTCACCCCTAAATAATCAAATTTAAATACCAATTAATTATGTTTTCTCCATATAACATAGCTATTAAAGTTGCTATAGTTATATATGGACCAAAGGGAATATAGTCCTTTCTTGTTTTCTTTTTAATTAAAATAAGTACAATTCCGAAAACCCCACCAATTATAATAGATAAAAGTAAAACTAATATAGAATTCTTTAATCCCATATATAGTGGTACAAGTAAATACATTTCTAAATCGCCAATCGCCATTCCCTTAGTTATTAAAATTAAGCCTCCAATTATAAAAAGCATCAGTAATATTCCTATAATATTTCCTGATATAGAAAGCCCTATATAATATTCATATATTAAAAATATAATTCCTATAACTGCTGGATTTAATATTGTTATGTCATATATATCTGTAGTTTTTAAATCTATAATTCCAATAACTATAAAAAATGAAGCTAAAATTATGTATTTAAACATATTTAAAGTTAACCCATAGTGAATATAAATTAATAAATATATAATTCCAGTAAAGAGCTCAATAATAGGGTATTGAATAGATATTTTCACTTTGCAATATCTACATTTTCCTTTCAAAAATATATAGCTAACTATTGGAAATAAATCATACCATTTCAAGTTTTTATTACAGTTATAACAATGGGATGGTGGATAAGCTACAGATTCTCCTCTTGGAATTCTATATATACAAACATTTAAAAAGCTGCCTATTACAATGCCTAAAATAAAAACTAATAAACTCATAATAACCCTCCTTTTAAGAAAGTAACTCCTTTTTAAAGGAGTTACAAATTCATCACACTTATTTTCCTAATACCACTTTTCCATCTTTAAATATGATATTTTCTGAGTTTCCATTTTCTGAAACAAAAGTTCTCAACTCTTCAACTGTTAGATCAGTACTTATTAATTTTCTTAATTTGCCTTGCTCTTGTTCACTAATATAACTGTCAACATAAGTTTGAGCTTCCTCTAATATTTTCGATATTTTGTAGTCTTCTCTTATTGTGTCTGCTACATTTCCATTCTTTCCAACTTCACCTGCATATGCTGCATTATACGTATCTACAGCGTTAACTAACACTTTAGATGATGCAACTGCTTGAGACACATTAGCTCTTTCTTTATAGCCTTTTAAACTAGGTAGAGCTATTAAAGCTAGAATTAAAATTATAGCAACCACTGCTAAAAGTTCAATTAAGGTAAACCCTTTTTTCTTTTTATTTTTCATCCATTCACATCCCCTTTAAAATTATTTTTATTGAAATTTTAGAGTAAGTAAAAAAACTTCCCTAAAAAACAATCAAAACTAAAAATTTATTTTTTATTACAACTAAAAGTATTTTCTAGTTTTTCGTGATCTTCACAATAAAATTCTTCATTGTTATCATTTGAAAATTCTTTTAATATTTTAATAGTTACATCAGAATCTATATACTTATCTATTTCTTTTATATCTTCATCTCTTAATAACGGTGATAAGTAGCCTTTAACATCACTTATAGTCATGTCACTGGTTATTTCATCATCTGAGAATTTCATTGCACTTTCAGAATTATAAAGTTCTACAGCATTTAAAATAATTTTTGAAGTTCCATCTATAGCTTTTTTATTTGCATAATGTCTGTATCCCATAACACTAGGTACAATCACTAAATTTAAAATTAAAATTATAGCAACAGTTAAAATTAACTCTATTAAGGTAAATCCTTTTGCCCTTCTCTTATATACAATCATTATTAAACTACAACTCCTATTTTTTAAAGAAACTGACTAATTCAGTTTCATCTATCATTTTCAATTGCCAACTATAACATCATTAGTTTTTTATCATCAACTATCCAAATAGTAACTTTAAATACAACTTTTACCATTACACGGCGTTATACATACTAAACAGTGGCAAATACATAGATATTGCAATGATAGCTATTAATCCACCTAAAAAAATTATTATTAACGGCTCTATTACAGATGCTAATTGTGTTGCTAATATTTCCACGTCATTTTCATAAAAAACAGCTGTTTTAGCCAATATCTCATCTAGATTTCCACCTCTTTCTCCAACCACTATGGATTGAATAAGAATTGGCGGTAATACATCAATATTTTTTATACTATTTCCTATGGCTTCTCCTTTTTCTACTCTTTCTTTAACTATTTCCATTTTATTTTCAATGTATTTATTTCCAACAACATTACCACATAAATCTAAAGCTTCTATTATCCCAATTCCTGATACTAAAAGGGTGCCTAAAGTTCTTGAAAATTTAGCAGCAATAACCATTCTATTTAATTTACCAAATATAGGTCTATCTAATTTTTTTCTATCTAATTTTATTGCCATAGCCCTATTGTTTTTTAGTTTTTCTTTAAACTTATATAGCAAAAATCCTCCTATTATAATAATAAATATTCCATAATTTATTATTATGTTACTTATGTTCATAAAAATTAAAGTAATAAATGGTATTTTCCCACCACCATCTATAACATTTTCAATGAATCTTGGTAATATAAAAATTATTATAAAAGACACTATTAAAAGAGAGGCTCCAAAGACTATCATTGGATAAGTCATTGCAGATGCAATCTTTTTCTTTATTTTGTATTGAGTATTATAATACTCTGCTAATCTATCCAATATTTCACCTAAATTTCCTGAGGTTTCTGCGGATTTTACCATGTTTACATATAGGTCAGGAAACTCATCATATTTTTCTAATTCTCCACCTAAAGAACCACCTTTTTCAACGCCTATATATACTTGATGCAATATTTCTTTTAGTCTTTCGTTTTTCATCTGTTCCCTTACTACAGTTATTCCATCCAAAAGAGGAAAACCAGAATTAATTATAAAAGCAAACTGCCTTGAAAAAACAACTATATCCTTAAAAGTAACCTTATGAAAATGCTTTTTTATATCAAGTCCTTGCCTATATTTACTTATATCTTTAGGGAAAATATTATTTTCAATAAGTTTTTCCATAGCTTCATCCTTACTAGCTGCATCTATGATGCCATTACGCTCTACACCATATCCATTAACTGCAACGTACTTAAACTTTGACAAACTATCACCTCTCTTTCTCGTTTTTTATATATAATTTTTCTTACATCTTCAAATATAATTATAAAATCACTATTATCAATTTTATAAATAGCTTTATATTACTAATTAATTGTTTTCTAAATAGGCTATTCTTATTAGCTCCTCTATTGTGGTTGTTTTATCTAACACTTTAGATATACAGGCATCCCTTATGGTTGTCATACCCTTTTTTATTGCTAATTTTGTTATATTATCTATGCTTTCTCCATTTGTTATATACTCTCTAATTTCTTGGTCTATCTCCATAATTTCAAAAACACCAACTCGTCCCTTATATCCAGTTTTATTACATTTATTACACCCTATTTTTCTTTTAATAATTACTTTTTCATTAACATCTATATTTAGTAACTTTTTTTCATAACTGGTAGCTTCATAATTTTCTGAACAATTGGGACAAACTATTCTTATAAGCCTCTGAGATATAACCCCTACAATAGATGTAGCTATGAGATATGGTTCTATTCCCATGTCTATAAGCCTTATTATTGTTGATGGAGCATCATTAGTGTGTAATGTACTTAAAACTAAATGTCCTGTTATAGCTGCTCTCATTGCAATTTTAGATGTCTCTGCATCTCTAATTTCTCCAACCATAATAACGTCTGGGTCCTGTCTTAATATAGACCTTAGTCCATAACTAAAAGTAAGTCCTGTTTTGTAATTAACATTTACCTGATTTATTCCTTCTATAGAAAATTCTACTGGATCTTCTATTGTAATTATGTTTCTACTTTCATCATTTAGCTCTTTCAATATGGAATAAAGGGTAGTTGATTTACCGCTTCCTGTAGGTCCTGTTGAAAGAATTATTCCATGTGGTTTTGAAATTATTCTTTTTAATTTTTTTTCATCGCTTTTATCTAACCCTAAATTATTTCTTGATATATTGTTAGCACTTTTATCTAGCACTCTTATAACAATCTTCTCTCCATTTACAGTTGGAAGAGTTGACACTCTAAGGTCAATATCTACACCATTAACCTTAGTTAATATACGGCCATCTTGTGGTACTCTCTTTTTTGCAATATCTAAGGACGAAAGTATTTTTATTCTGGCAACTATAGCATTTAAATCTTTTTTTTCTAAGGACATTATTTCCTTTAACTGCCCATCTAGTCTAAATCTAACTTTTACTCTACCTTCTAAAGGTTCTATATGAATATCTGATGCTTTAGCATTTATAGCATTTTCAATAATCCAGTTAACTGTTTTAACTATAGGAGAATCCATAATTTCACTATTGAATAAATCCACTTCTTCTTTACTGTTAGAACTGTATTCCACTATATTGCTATAAACCTTATTTATAGCTCTTTCAACTTCACTTTTAGGAGAGCTTAAAAGTCGTACCTCTTTTCCCGTTATTATTTTAATATCCTCTATGGCAAATATATTAAGAGGGTCTGAAGTGGCAGCAATAATTTCTGTTTCATCTGCATCTATAGCTATCACATTATATTTTTTAGCTATATTTTCAGGAATTATAGACACTATCTTTTCTTCAAGATTAATAGAATCTAAGTAAACTCTTTCTATACCTAATTGTTTTTCTAAAATATTAAATATCTCATCTTCAGATATTGCTCCAATTTCAACTAATATTTCACCTAACTTTTTCTTCTCTGTTTTTTGATTATTCAGTGCAACTTGTAGTTGATTTTTAGTTATTTTATTTTCATCTAATAATAAATCTCCTAACCTTCTTTTCTTAATACCCATCATCACACGTCCTTATATCTATATACAATGTTTTATTTTCGATAAAAACCCTAATAAAATAATTATTTGCATTAATAAAAAATAACCCACTCCAATAAATTAAACATTTTAGCTAAACTAAATTTAATGTTTAATTTGGAGTGGGTTCACTATTAGCTCCTCTTATTAAAAGTGACCAAGTAATAATAAGAATCTTAGCTTCCAAATCCTTAATTCAAAATCATTTTCTACTTATATACTATTACACACCTATTATAAATTTTACTGTTTTTTGAGAAAAATACTTTAAATTGTATTTAGATTCTAAGATTAAATTATCATATTTTCTTATAAACCTCAATAAGGTATATAAAAAGAAATAAATAGTCACATATTTATGATAATATCACCTTATTATTTATTTGATTATGTGTAACTGAAAAAAAATAGAAGTTGCTGAAAAGCGACTTCTATTTTTATATTTTTAATTTATATTAGTACATTCCGCCCATGCCCATATCTGGAGCCATTGGAGCTGGACTGTTTTTTTCTGGTAAATCTACAACTGCAGCTTCTGTTGTTAAGAATGTTGAAGCTACTGATGCAGCATTTTGAAGTGCACTTCTTGCAACTTTAGTTGGATCAACTATTCCAGCTTTTATCATATCTACAAATTCGCCTCTTAATGCGTCGTATCCTATTTCTGGTGCAGACATTTTTACTTTTTCAGCTATTACAGCACCTTCTTGACCTGCATTTATAGCTATTTGTTTTATTGGTTCTTCTAATGATTTTCTTATTATATTTATACCAACTTGAACATCTTCTATATCTGATGTTAATTTTTCTATAACTGGTATTATATTAGCATAAGCTGTTCCACCACCAACTATAATTCCTTCTTCAACTGCAGCCTTTGTCGCAGCTAAAGCATCTTCTATTCTTAATTTCTTTTCTTTAAGTTCTGTTTCTGTTGCAGCACCAACTTTAATTACAGCAACTCCACCTGCAAGTTTTGCAAGTCTTTCACTTAACTTTTCTTTATCAAAATCTGAAGTTGTTTCTTCTATTTGAGTTTTAATTTGATTTACTCTCTTAGCTATATCTTCTTTAAATCCTTTTCCATTAACAACTGTTGTGTTCTCTTTACAAATCTTAACACTTTCAGCTCTTCCTAACATTTCTATTGAAGCATCTTTTAATTCATATCCAAGTTCTTCACTTATAACTGTTCCACCAGTAAGTATAGCTATGTCTTGAAGCATTTCTTTTCTTCTATCACCAAATCCTGGAGCTTTTACAGCTACACAAGTAAATGTTCCTCTTAATTTATTAACTACTAATGTTGCTAAAGCTTCACCTTCTACATCTTCAGCAATTATTAATAATTTTTTTCCTTGCTGAACAACTTGCTCTAAAACTGGAAGTATTTCTTGTAAATTTGTTATTTTCTTATCTGTTATTAAAATGTATGGATCTTCTAAGTTAGCTTCCATTTTATCTGCATCTGTTACCATGTAAGCACTTAAATATCCTCTATCAAATTGCATTCCTTCAACTACATCAAGCTCTGTTCCCATTGATTTAGACTCTTCAACAGTTATAACGCCTTCGTTTCCTACTCTTTCCATAGCATCAGATATTAATTGTCCTATTTCTTCGTCTGCTGCTGATATAGCTGCAACTCTAGCTATGTCTTCTTTACCGCTTATTGGCTTTGAATATTTCTTTATTTCTTCAACTGCAACATTTACAGCCATTTTTATTCCGGTTCTTATTAACATTGGATTTGCTCCAGCAGTTACATTTTTCAAACCTTCTCTTATAATTGCTTGAGCTAATAATGTAGCTGTTGTTGTACCATCACCTGCTACATCATTTGTTTTTGTTGAAACTTCTTTTACAAGTTGTGCTCCCATATTTTCAAAAGCATCTTCAAGTTCAATTTCTCTTGCTATAGTAACACCATCATTTGTTATAAGTGGTGATCCAAATTTCTTATCTAAAACAACGTTTCTTCCTTTTGGTCCAAGTGTAACTTTAACTGTATCTGCTAATATATCCACACCTCTTTGCATAGATCTTCTAGCTTCTTCACTAAATAAAATTGTCTTAGCCATTTTAATACCCTCCAATTACTAATTTATTTCTATTTTTATCTTCACTATATTATTATTCAATTATTGCTAGTATTTCTTCTTGCTTAAGTATTATATATTCTTGTCCTTCATGCTTTATTTCATTTCCAGCATATTTAGAAAATAGTACTCTATCTCCTACATTAAGTTCCATTCTAGCATCAGCAAGGCCAGGTCCTACTGCAACAACCTCTGCCTCTTGTGGCTTTTCCTTTGATGCTGCTGTTAAAACTATACCGCTCTTAGTTACCTCTTCAGCTGCTATTCTTTTAATTACTACTCTATCACCAAGTGGTTTTATTGCCATAACTATGACCTCCTAAAAATATTTATTTTATTAGCACTCTCTTTTGCAGAGTGCTAATCATATTATTATAATAAATAAACAACACTTTAATTTCAAACTTTCTTTGCTTATTAAAAGCCGTATTTATCATTAATTAGCTTTAATTTACTTTTATTTTCTTCCATTTTCTCATATTTAACTTATTATTTTATTTTTTGTTAAATTTTGAACTTTTTTTATTTTTTATCTTATGGAATTTATTAAGAAGATCTTTTCCTTTTAACACTCCAAAAATAAAAAATCCTAAGGAAACTATAGCTATAATAGTTAATGTAACATAATTTCTCTCACCTATTCCATTTCCAAATAATGCAGATACTATAATCCATGGAAGCCTCCCTAATGTAGAATATATTAGGAACTCTAAAAAATCTATATCTGAAACACCACATAAGTATACCAAAATATCTTTAGGAATTCCTGGTATAAGATATACAAAAAATATTACTAGCTTATTACTTCCTCTAGTCAATATTTTTTTAAACAATTTCAAATCCCTTTTTTCTATCATCTTTTGTACTTGTTCTCTCATTAAGTATCTTGCTATTAAATATCCTATTGCACTACCTAAAGCTATTCCTACTATAGATAATAAAGAACCTTTAATTGGTCCATAAATATATCCACCTACAATTTGAACTACTTCTCCTGGTATGAAAAAAAATACAACCTGTATAACTTGTAAGGCTATAAAAATTAAAAAGCTATAAGCACCGTATGACAGTATAACATTTTTTATATTATCAGGATCTTTAAATGCAGAGGCATATTTGGAAAAATACTCATATCCAACAATTATTGTTATAATGGTAAACACAGCAAAAAATAAGTGAACACCATATTTTTTTAAAAAGTTATCAATTTTTCTGCTAATAATCTCCACCACCAATCTTTAGTATAGGGTTCCAAGTTAACTTTTAAAATTTCTATATTATTTTATTTTCTCTTGCATAGAAAAACAAATATTGTTGAGCAAAACCAGCTAAATTTCCAAATTTATCTCTTGCAAACATTCTTATTTTTGGCAGTGATACATCTGGTGCCACATAAAAATGTTGCATTGCTCTTTTAACCCATACATCTACAGGAAATGATGAATATTTTTGCATAGAGAATAACATTATACAATCTGCCACCTTAGGACCAACACCATTAAACTGTTTTAACCCTTCATGACATCCATCATCGTCCATTGATTTTATTTCCTCTAAATTGTAAACATTATTATAAACTTTATCTATAGAATCCACTATGTATTTAGCTCTAAAACCAACACCCATTTTTTCTATGTCTTCTTGTGAAGCTTCTATAAGTCTATCTACTGATGGAAAGGAATAATACTTTTCACCTTTATACTCTAACTCATTTCCATATTCTTTACTTATGTTATTTATAGCTCTTTTAATCATTGGTATTCTATTATTAGCTGATACTATAAATGAAATTAATATTTCAAAAGGCTCTTGCTTTAATATTCTGATACCTTCACCAAAAGCAACAGCTGTAGCCAATATTGAATCCTTTTTAAGTTCTTCTTTTATTTCTGAATAATTTCTTTTCAAATCAAAATACTCACACCAAATTTCATTAAAATCCTTTAGGCTAGAGTTATGTATAATAACATTATTGCCTTCTTTTTCTATTTCAATAACCTTATTATAGGCAACTCCTATATAAGTATTATCTTTTGTTTTATTCCACCTAAAGCACTGACCACAATCAAATATATCCTTAAGTTCAAAGTTTTTAACATCCTTTAATACAATTTTATTATCAAATTCTAAAACTTCTTTAAAATCCACAAAATCACCTCTTCCACAAATATAGGTATGCACCTCAAAGTATCACTTTATTCATTGAATCTTAATCTTTTATTTTTTAATGTTCTCTTGTAATTAAGCAACTTTCCATAAAACATCATTTTTGTCTTGAAATCTTTAAAATAATTAAAATTGCATATAAAAACATCTAATATAAAATTGAAATTATTTATTATGAAATTCAATTTATAAAGCAAATTTCAAAAAATATCTTAAAGAAATTTGATAATGTTTTAAATTTGATTATCAACCTTTTTAAGATATGAACATTCTCAATTCATATTTAAATTTTTATGTATAAGTTAATATTAGGTATTATATACCCTATAATATGTAATTTTTACTTTGCTTTATTTTTATTAACTATGTTATCTAATATTTCTGCGCCTTTAAACACAATGTCTGCACATCTTTTTTCATCATCTCTATATCTATTTTTTAGTCTTGCACAACTTTCTGTTTTTAATTCACTTACAAAAGTATCTATAAACTCTTGAGTTAACAGCTTAATTCTGTCGCTTTCATGTGCTTTTTCCTTTGTAAACATAATTCCAAGTACTGCTATAGAACCTGTAATTACTCCACAAGTGCTTTCTACAGCCATTCCACCACCAAAAGCAGCCATAGTTTTAAGAGTTTGATGTGAAAGATTTAAACCATATTCCTCATTTGCTGCATATATAATTGTTTCTGCACAATTTAAATCATATTCTTTGTCATAATATTTTTTAACTGTATCTACTAACATAAAAAACACTCCTTCACCACAAAACTAAATTATTTTTGCAATTTCTATAAAAGTTTTGCATTTATATATTCATTATTATAACCTATGTAAAATCTTTAAATAAGACCTATGAAAAAAATAATAGACCATATTAACAAATAATAAAAATTTATTTATCTATTATTTAATTTAATATGATTAATATATTATGGAAAGTTATAGGGTTCCAAATTAAATCTTAAACTTATTCATTTATCAAATGAGAAAATTCAAATTAATATTTTATCAATAACTAACAGATTATTTTAGTTAAAAGTTAAGAGTGAATAGTTGTGGTTCTTAACTAAATATATTTGTACTTATTTTTCTCAGCTGATAACAAAAATTTATGTTTTGGAATAAATAAATTTAAGAGTCAACTTGGAATCCTCTACTTAATTACAAGAAAACACTACGATTTTGCGTATACATATTATATTATCATAAATTATGAACATTAAGTGAATGGTTGTGGGATTTTTATAGTTAAAAGTTAATAGTTGTGGTTATTACTACTCGCTTTGCTCCTAGTAATTCTCAACGTATTTTGAATCTACAAAAGTAAAACTTCTAAGTAAGTAATTATCTAAGATTTTTACCCCATCACAAGTGGGACAGGTTCATTTGTGGCTATTTTCTTCGTTTAAACTGTAGATTCCAAAATTGCTGTATTTCCACAATAAAACAAGTAAAGAACCAGTACCCCTATTTTGGTTTTAGTGAAACCTTTAAATAAGCAATTACTCCTAGTGTTCGCTCCATTACAAATGGGACAGGCACGGTAAATTTATTTGCTTCGCTAATACTTGATGCTCTCCTAGTTTTATATTTTTCAACTAATAACTCAAAGCCAGTCCCGAACATCTACGCAGCAAAGCTACTATTTTAAGGACCGGCTTTGATTACTTTAGATTTTATTGATAATCTTTCAATTTCACTGTGAAAATAACTTAAGGGAATTATACTTCGGTACGCCTGTCCTTCTTGTTACGGCTGTGAACTTTGAATATAGTTTTAGTTAGTTTTATTTCTCGAACCTAGACTTTACTCCTTCTAATTCAAAAGAAACTGGCAGTCCAGTTTCAACCAACATTGTCAATTGTCCTTTGTCCATTGTCAATTATATAATTTGTTATGGCTGTGAACTTTGAATATAGTTTTAGTTAGTTTTATTTCTTGAACCTAGACTTTACTCCCTCTAATTCAAAGAAACTGGAATCCAGTTTCCTCCTAAACTCTTAACTATTAATTCTTAACTCTTAACTATTTAAGGGATATGATAACTAAATTTAAAGAGCTGCTCTCTATTTTATGGGTTTACACCTTTCGTGCCTGTCCCATTTGTTACGGCTGTACATTTTGATTTTACCTTTAGTTAGTTTTATTTCTCAAACTCAAATTTTACTTCCCCTAATCTAAAGAAACTGGTAGTCCAGTTTCCTCCACCATTGTCAATTGTCCTTTGTCCATTGTCAATTTCTTTAAACTTCTTAACTATTTAAGGGACTGGCTAACTCTTTTTATTATGGTAACTAAATTCAAAGAGCTACTCTCTATTTTATGTAATTAAACCATTCGTGCCTGTCCCATTTGTTACGGTTGCAAAATTGGATTTTAGCTTTTGTTTAGTTTAATCTCTCGAACCTAGAATTTACTCCCTCTAATTCAAAGAAACTGGAATCCAGTTTCCTCCTAAACTCTTAACTATTAATTCTTAACTCTTAACTATTTAAGGGACTGGCTAACTTTTCTTACTTATGATAACTAAATTTAAAGAGCTGCTCTCTATTTTATGGGTTTACACCTTTCGTGCCTGTCCCATTTGTTACGGCTGTACATTTTGAATATATCCTTAGTTTGTTTTATCTCCCAAATACAAATTTTACTCCTTTAAATTCAAAGAAACTGGACTAACCCAGTTTCTTCCTTAACTTTCAACTGTTAACTCTTAACTTTTAACTAATTAAGCTTTAGTTTTCTTCTAATTTAAATATCTCCATTTTCTTATTAAGTTCTATTGCTAAATCCAGTAATTTTTCCGCTGCATTATTAACCTCTTCACTTGAACTATTAAATTCTTCTGTTGATGCAGATATTTCTTCAGTTGTTGCTGAAATTTCTTCTGATATTGCTGTTGCATTATCAAGTCTATCTGCAATAACTTCCCCTTCTTTATTTATATCTCCTGAACTTTCACTTACCATCTCTATTTTAGGAATTGTTTCTTTTATATTTAATGATATAGTTTCAAAAGATTTAATTGCCTTATCAACATTTCCTCTTTGACCTTCTATATCCTTTTGCATATCGTCTGTATTAACATATATCTTATTACTTTCTTCTAATACAGTTTCAATAACCTTAGTAATTTCTACTACCGAATCTTTACTTTTCTCTGCAAGTTTTCTTATTTCATCTGCTACAACTGAAAATCCTCGTCCCGCTTCACCTGCTCTAGCAGCCTCTATAGCTGCATTTAATGCTAGCAAATTAGTTTGCTCTGCTATAGCATTTATTACTGTAGTTATTTCATTTACCGATTTTATTTTTGTATTCACACTATAAATAACTGATGTAAATCCTTTAAAGTTTTCATTAAACCTTTCTATAGACTTAACTAAATCTTTCATATCCTTATTGCTTTCATCAGCATTTTCACCGATTAACCCAGCCATTTCGCTTATATTTTCAACAGCCTTGTCCATTTCAACAATTTTTTCTGAAAAATTATTCATAGATTCATTTATTAATGACAAGTGACTGCTTTGCTCATCATTGCCCTTAGCTGCTTCTTGAACTGCATAAACTATATTAGATGAACCTGATAAAAGATTATTTGAAGTATCTTGAAGAACTAATGCTTGTTCATTAATTATCTTTGAATTATCTCTAACAGATTTTATTAATTCTGCCATAGAAGTTTTACTTTCCTTTATTGATCTATAAATATCTCCAATCTCATCATTATAACTCAAATCTTTATCTGTAAGGGTCATAGTAAAATCACCATTTTCTATAGTTTTTACAGCATCTTTTATCTTAGTTAATGCTTTTGTAAAATTAATAGCAATCTTCATACTAACACCTATAGCAATTATTAAAGCAATAATTATTGTTATAACTAATACCATTTGTAACTTAGATAAACTTTGTAAAACTTCATCCTTGTCTATAAGCATACAAACTCCCCAACCTTCTGTGCCCTCTATTGGTTGGTATGCTAGATATTTTGTCCTTCCATGATATGTATAATCACCGACACCAGATTCTCCATTTAAAAGTTTTCTATGATATTTTGCAATGTTTTCAACTTCTTTATCACTTTTTGCTTCCTCTATTATATTTTCCTTAGATTCTATATCATTAAAATCATTACTTAGAATAGTTGCACCGGTACTATCGATAACATAAACAGCACCACTTTTTCCATATTGGGCTTCTTTAAGTGATTCTGTTATTTTAGCTGCATCTTGAATTATGCTCACTACACCTATTATCTCATTGCCACTTTTAACTGGTACACTATATGTAACTATGTACTTATTAAATAGTTCTGAGAACTCTGTAGAGCTTACATACTTTTCACCTTTAATTGATGCCTGAAAATACTTTTCCTTTGATGAATCAAGTATTTCTGATGTACTTGTAGCATATAACTTTCCATTTTTATCTGTAAATCCAATTGATAATAAATCATATTTTTTAACAGAATACTTTAATACATCTAACTTTTTTTCGTTGCTTATATTAGCATCTTTTATAGAAGTATTATCACTTAAAATTTCAGTGATTTCTAAACAATCTTCTGCATATTTATAAACCAGATGAGATGTTTGGTTTACAATATTTTTAAGTGTTTGTTTAGAATTATCAACTAAAATTCGACTTGCTAAAATAGTTACCGATATTAATATTGCAATTAATACACATAAAAATGCTCCAACAATCTTGGTTATCATTTGAGTTTTAATACTTCTTCTACCTCTTAAAAAACTTACTTTTTTCCCTTTCATAAATACACCACCATTTATCCATATCCTTTAAAACTTTTAATCAAATTAGCCTAATTTAAATATAAAATTACATAACATAAATGAGAAAATTTAAGACTAATATTTTACTATTAGTTAGCAGCTTCCTACTAATTTCCATTTAAAATTATTATAATGTTAATCTCAAATTTTATCTCTATAAATTATTAAAGTTATGGCATGTAGTTTTTTAAATACACATCATAACTCAAAATAAAAATACATTATGCAATTTTATAAAAGGAGTTATAGGGTTCCAAGTTGACTTTTAAAATTATTCATTTTCAAAATTGGATACCCAAAATAGTGAGACATGCTCCAAATCACCTAGAATTCAACAATATATCTTGCATAAAGATATTTTAAGGTTATTGAATAAATTCAAATGGGAGCTTGTTTCCCTATATTACTATCCAACTACATCAATTTTAGTTCCTACATTAGGATTTACAGCCATGTTGCTCATCATATCCTGCATATTAACTGCCATTTCATTCATTGAATTCATTTGTAATTTAGTAACTGCTAAGCTAACAGCTGTTGATAATGCTACATTACTCATTCCCATCGATAATCTTCCTATATCCACTATCTACACCCCTTCTTTAAATACATGAAAAATACTATTTTAATGATTTATATATTTACTACAGCATGTCTCACGCGTTTAAATGTCTAAGTTTGGAACATATGTTTCAAGCTCAATTTATAACCCTATAAAATATATAAAAATCTTACTTATTATTTTTCCGTATTTTAATATTTTAAATTAGTATATAAAGATATTATCGGTTTTCAAGTAAAAAAATTAAGTCTTTAATTCTTAATCCTTAATTTTTTTAATTGTCCTTTGTCAATTTTTCCAAACTCTCTACCTCAACTAAGCAATCAATTCTCCCAAGTTCTACCTCCATGACAAGAGAAACTTTTCTAGTTAAGAGTTAAGAGTGAATAGTTAACAGTTGTGGTTATTACTATTCGCTATGCTCCTAGTAATGCTAAACGTATTTTTTAAATCATTTTCAGAAAATGGTTACCACTTTCATCCTGGATTATTAATTCATAATTGTTAATCCTTAATTTTGTTTATTTTATTCCCATACCAAAATAAACAAAGAACCAGTACCTTATAGATACGCTACTTTGCAGCTCAAGTACTGGTTCTTTCCTAGTAATACTAAACGTATTTTTTATTAAATTTACAAACCAAATTATATTTATAGATTAAAAGGAAAGTGGTTTCCACTTTCCTCGTGAATTCCTAATTCTTAATCCTTAATCCTTAATTTTTTTATTTTATTCCCATAACAAAATAAACAAAAAACCAGTACCTTATAGATACACTACTTTGCAGCTCAAGTACTGGTTCTTTGCTCGGTAATTTATTTTATATAAACTGTTTTATTGAGTACTAAAGTTTTTTATGGTGGTACAACTAAATGAACCTGTCCTTCTTGTTACGGCTGCACACTTTAAAAATATTATATATTTTCAGTTAAGAGTTAATAATTAATAGTTGTAGTTATTACTACTCACTTCGTTCCTAGTAATTCTCAACGTATTTTTATATAAATTTGCAAAGCAAATTATATTTATAGATTAAAAAGAAAGTGGTTACCACTTTCATCCTAAACTCTTAACTGTTAACTTTTAACTCTTAACTAACTAAGGGACTGGCTAACTTTTTTTATTTATAATAACTAACTCTAAAGAGCTATTCTCTATTTTATGGAGCTAAACCATTCGTGCCTGTCCCATTTGTTAAGGCTGTACATTTTGAATATATCCTTAGTTTGTTTTATCTCCCAAATACAAATTTTAATCCCTCTAATTCAAAAGAAACTGGCAGTCCAGTTTCATCCTGAACTATTAACTTTTAACTATTAACTCTTAACTATCTAAACCCCAGTTTCCTCCTAAATTCTAAATTCTTAATTCTTAATCCTTAATTTTTTTATTTTATCCCCATAATAAAATAAACAATTACTACTAGTTTTGGCTCCATCACAAATGGGACAGGCACGGTAAATTTATTTTCTTCGCTAACACTTGATGCTCTCCTAGTTTTATATTTCTTAACTAATAAATCAAAGCCAGTCCCGAACATCTACGCAGCAAAGCTACTATTTTAAGGACCGGCTTTGGTTACTTTAGATTTTATTGATAATCTTTCGATTTCACTGTGAAAATAACTTAAGGAAATTATACTTCGATACGCCTGTCCTTATTGTTACGGCTGTGAACTTTGAATATAGTTTTAGTTAGATTCATCTCTCAAACTTAAATTTTAATCCCTCTAATTCAAAAGAAACTGGCAGTCTATTTTCATCCTGAACTATTAACTCTTAACTATCTAACCCCCAGTTTCAACCAACATTGTCAAATGTCAATTGTCAATTTCCATTTAATATATTCTTAACTAATACAATTAAATTTTAAATACCCCTACTTTTTCTTTTAAATTTACTGTTAAATCCACCAAAACTTCTGCTGCCTTAGCTACTTCCTCTGCGGAGCTATTTAACTCTTCCGTTGTTGCTGATACTTCTTCGGTTGTTGCAGATATTTCTTCTGCTATTGCTGTAGAACTTTCTAATTTTCTTGATATAATTTCACTTTCATCACTAACTTCTTGTGAATAATTTTTCATCTCTTCCATTTTAGGTACTATGTCCTTTATAAATTGTCCAACACTTTTAAAAGATTCTATAGTTTTATTTATGCTTTCCCTTTGACTATTAACATCTTGATTCATAATTCTTGTTCCAAATTGCATATTTTGACTTTCTTCTAAAACCTCTTCAATAACTTTAGTTATTTCAATTGCAGAGTTTTTACTTTTTTCAGCAAGCTTTCTTATCTCATCTGCAACAACTGCAAATCCTCTTCCTGCATCTCCTGCTCTAGCTGCTTCAATTGCTGCATTTAACGCTAAAAGATTAGTTTGTTCTGATATATTATTTATAACTGTAGTTATATCATTTACTGAGTTTACTTTGTTGTTTACAGTTGCTATTACATTACTGAATTGTTTAAAATTATCGTTGAAATTTTCAATAGAGCCAATTAATCCTTCCATATCACTATTGCTTTCTTCCACTTGAACGCCTATCTTTTCAGCCATATTGCTTATATTAGAAACTTCACCATTCATAGAGATAATTTTTTCTTCAAAATTTTTCATAGATAAATTTATATTAGTAAGCCCATTACTTTGGTCATCATTTCCCTTTGCAGTTTCCTGTATAGCATGGGCAATATTTTGAGAACCTAAAACCATATGATTTGAAGAAGTGTTTAAAACTTTAGATTGCTCAGTTACTACATTACTACTTTCCATAACAGATTTTATAACTTCACCTATAGAGCTTTTGCTTTTATGAATAGCTCTATAAATATCTCCTATTTCATTCTTATTTTCTAGTTCTTCCTTTGTAAAAGTTAATGTAAAATCTCCTTCTTCCATAGTACCTATAGCATTTTTAATTTTTTCTAAATATCTTCCAAATTTTCTAGATATACTTAATCCTGTAAGTATGGCTAAAACCATTGCCCCTAAAGCTATAATTATCAGTATTTCTTGCATCTTATCTAGGCTTTTTAACACCTCAGATTTCTCAATCCAAATACAAGTAACCCATCCATTGGAACTTTTAATAGGTGAATATGCTATATATTTATTTTGTTTTTCTATACTATATTCTTCTACTCCACTATTTCCAGCTATACCATCTTTATGTGCCTTTGCTACAGGTATAGCAATACTATCTGTTTCAGACTGTTTAATTATGTTTTCTTTCTTCTCAATATCTTCAAATGTATTACTTAAAACAGTGTATCCATATTGATCTATAACATATATACCACCGCTGTTACCATACTCTATTTCACTAAGTCCTTTGGACATAATTTCTGCATCTTCAGCAACAGTTAAAACACCTACTATTTCGTTGTTATCCTTTATTGGACAACTATATGTAATGACATACTTATTTATTTCATCTAAAAATCTAGTGGATTCTGTATAAATCTCTCCCTGCATAGAACTTTGAAAAAACTTTTCATCTTTAACATTCACACCATTAACACTAGCATTAGAGTGAACATTCCCGTCTTTATCTGTTATTGAAAAAAATACTATACTTGAATCCTCTTTATAAGGCTCTAACATTTCAATTTTTTTATTTACATCTATGTTTTTATCCTTTACAAAATAAGTATTACTTAAAAGACTAACTAACTGAATATTTTTTTCATTAGTCTTTCCAATGGTTTGTGAAACCTGTGTCGTCATTGATACCATTGTATTTTTAGTATTTTCTCCAAGTATTCTTACAGCAACTACATTCACCATAATAATTACTGCCAATAAAACAGCTAAAAATGCTAAAATAATTTCACTAGTCATCTGTATTTTTATGCTTCTACTGGATAACTTCCTTATTATTATATTTTTACTCATTTAAACCTCTCCTTATTTTCTCTTTATTCCCAGGTAATATTTTACTCTATTTAAGAATGATTATCAATTACTATTTTAAATTTTATTGATAACCTTTCGGTTTAACTGTGAAAATGACTTAAGGAAATTATACTTCGCTACGCCCGTCCTTCTTGTTACGGCTGTGAACTTTGAATTTAGTTTTAGTTAGATTTATATCTTCAATTCAACATTTATGCCCTTCAATTGAAAAAAAACTGGCAGTCCAGTTTCCTCCACCATTGTCAAATGTCAATTGTCCATTGTCAATTTTTTTAAACTTCTCAACTATTTAAGGGGACTGGCTAACTTTTTTATAGGGTTCCAAGTTGACTTTTAAAATTATCCATTCCAAAACTTGGATACCCAAAATAGTGAGACATGCTCTGAATCGCTTAGAATTCAACACTACATTTTGTATAAAAATATTTTAAA
>NZ_BAAABH010000033.1:0-38249 GCF_054767855.1 Clostridium sp. CTA-19
TGTGACCCTCTGCTTGTAAGGCAGATGCTCTCCCAGCTGAGCTATGCGACCAAAAATGGTGACTCCTAGGGGAATCGAACCCCTGTTACCACCGTGAAAGGGTGGTGTCTTAACCGCTTGACCAAGGAGCCTTATTATGTTTTAAAAAAAGTGGAGCTGGCAATAGGAATTGAACCTACAACCTGCTGATTACAAGTCAGCTGCTCTACCGTTGAGCCATGCCAGCAAAATTATGGCGACCTAGAAGGGACTCGAACCCTCGACCCCCGGCGTGACAGGCCGGTACTCTAACCAACTGAGCCACTAGGCCGTATGTGGTGGTCACAACAGGGYTCGAACCTGTGACCCTCTGCTTGTAAGGCAGATGCTCTCCCAGCTGAGCTATGCGACCACTAAATGGTGACTCCTAGGGGAATCGAACCCCTGTTACCACCGTGAAAGGGTGGTGTCTTAACCGCTTGACCAAGGAGCCATATGTCCTTTTGCTTTTGTTAGGTCTTGTGCATAGTTTCCTTCGCACCCGACAAGTAATATAATACCTAAACTCTTTATTAATGTCAACATTTTTTTATATATTTTTTCGTATTTTTTTATTTTATTTTAAAATTTAGCACTTTCTCCTGTTTAAACTAGTTAAAATAGATTACAACTAAGCTAATTTACTATTTTATTACCACTTTTGTTGAAAAATTCATGTAAAAAAGTGATTTTTTAGGCTATATTTAGACTTAAATCTTTCTTTTTCACTGCCAAAATTACCTTTTTGTATAATTATTTATTATTTTCTATTTTAATCACTATATATTTTAAAACTTCATTTGATGTTATTTAATTATAACGGTTATAATATATAATAAATCTATATATATTTTTAATTTATTAATGAATTGTACAAAAATTTTATTCTAAAATAAATTATTGAACTTAAATAATTTAGGTATTTACTTACTCTTGTAGATATTTTAAATTTGCAATGTACATACCTATATCTTTTACATATTTATTTTTTTTAAACTTGTTTACAAGAATTTTACAATTTTATTTTATATTTATATAGAGTAATTTTTAGCTCTATAACTTTCACTTAGAAAGGGGAAATTTATTTGAATCACGATATTATTATAATCGGAGGCGGTGCCTCTGGAATTATTACTTCTATTTTGTGCAAAGACATGGGTTTAGATGTTGCTATACTTGAAAGTACTGATAGAATTGGCAAAAAAATATTAACAACTGGTAACGGTCGTTGCAATATAACAAACAAAAATTTATCACCATTAAGATATCATAGCTCTAATAAAAATTTCTTTATTACTACCTTAGAGAAATTTACTTTAAAAGATACTATAAGCTTTTTTAATTCAATTGGAATATATTTAACTACTTTAGAAGATGGCAAAATGTATCCTATGTCACTGCAAGCATCTTCAGTCGTTGATTTATTATTATTAGCACTTGAAGAACGTAGCATACCTATTTATACAAATAAAAAAGTATGTAATATTTATAAAAACAAAAGTTTTAAAATTCAATGCACTGATGATGAATTTTTCACTTGTAATAAACTAGTCATTGCTACCGGTGGAAAGAGCTACCCTAAAACTGGTTCTGATGGTTCAGGCCTTAAATTATCTAAAACTTTAGGCCACTCAATAATTAATCCTGTTCCAGCTATTGTACAGCTTAAACTAGATTATAAAAAACTTAAAGCTATATCAGGTGTTAAGTTTGATGGAAACACTGATATATATGTAGATAAAAAACTTGTTCGTAGTGAATTTGGAGAAATATTATTTACTGACTATGGAATATCTGGCCCACCAATACTACAACTTAGTAGAATTGCATCTTACAACATTACTAAAAATAAAGATGTTTTTATTTCTGTAGACTTAATGCCTAAATTTAGTGAAGATGCCTTAACGGATTTCTTAGAAAATCATTTTGGAATAAATTCCTATAGAGCTATATCTGATGCATTAATAGGAATTGTAAATAAAAAACTCATCCCAATCATATTAAAGGAATGTAATATTGAAGATATTCACAAACCTTGCTGGTCATTAGAATGGCAAGAAAAAGATGCTTTAATTAACATTTTAAAATGTTGGAAATTTAAAGTTACAGGAACAAAATCCTTTGACAATGCCCAAGTCACTGCCGGTGGCATAGATACTACAGAGGTTAATAATTCTACACTAGAATCAAATCTAATAGACAATCTTTTCTTTGCTGGTGAAATTCTAGATGTAGATGGGGATTGCGGTGGTTTTAACCTTCAATGGGCATGGAGTTCTGGTGCAGTTGTTGCAAATAGCTTAAAAAATAAATAAATACAAAGCTATCTTAAAATATATTTATCTTAAGATAGCTCTTTCTTGCTTTTACTATTTATTTAAAGCTTCTAGTAATGCGTTTAAATCTAATCCATGAACAGCTGCAGCCTCTTCTATTGTTTCAGCTTGTGCTGATGGACATCCTACACATCCCATTCCAAAGTTCATTAATATTTCTATGCTTTCTGGATAATTTCTAACGATTTCTCCAATTTTCATATCTTTAGTTATTTTCATATGTAACACCTCATTTATTAAATTTAATTATATTTTATTGTTCTCTGTTAATTATTATTTATGCTTATATTATATATTATTTTGTAGTTAACGCACGTAATATATGTTACCTATTTGAAATTTAAATAGAATATCTTTATTTATTTAATATAGTATTACAATTTTATTTTATACTCTTATTAATATAAAAATACCTTATAAATAGACTTTTCATTCTACTCTATAAGGTATTTTATATTTTCTATAAATTAAAGTTCATTAATCATCATAGTTTGATCTCTTCTTGGACCTACAGAAACTATTGCTATTTTAACTCCTGTAAATTCTTCTATTCTCTTTAAATATATTTTAGCATTTTCAGGTAATTCTTCATAAGATCTAGCATCTGCTACGCTATCATCCCAGCCATCGAACTCTTCATATATAGGTTCACATTTACCTAAATCTTCTAAACTTGCTGGGAAGTAATCTATAACTTTATCTTCAAACTTATATCCAACACATATTTTTAATTTTTCAAGTCCTGCTAACGTATCTATTTTAGTTACACTAAAGCTTGTTAATCCTGAAACTCTTGCTGCTGTCTTTAATATTACAAGATCTAACCATCCACATCTTCTGCTTCTTCCAGTTGTTACTCCATATTCATGACCTTTTTCTCTTATCCAATTTCCAGTTTCATCATTTAATTCTGTGGGGAATGGTCCTTTACCAACTCTTGTAGTGTAAGCCTTAACAACACCTACTGCGCTATCAAGCATTGTTGGTCCAATTCCTGCTCCAGTACATAATCCACCGGCAATTGTGTTTGAAGATGTTACATATGGATAAGAACCAAAATCTATATCTAAAAGTGTTCCTTGCGCACCTTCAAATAAAACTTTTTTATCTGCCTTTATAGAATCAAATATTCTTACTGATGTATCAGATACAAAAGGTTTTATTCTTTTACCATATTCAACGTATGCTTCATATACCGTATCTATATCTAAAGCTTCTCCACCATAAATTTTTGTTATCATATCATTTTTATCTGGTAGATATTGCTCTAATTTTTCTCTTAAAATTTCTGGTTTTATTAAATCACAAATTCTGATTCCACATCTTTCAAATTTATCTGTATAACAAGGTCCTATACCCTTACGAGTTGTTCCTATATCATTTTTTCCTCTTGCTTCTTCTTTTAAAGCATCAAGTACTTTGTGATATGGCATTATAACCTGTGATCTATCACTTATCACTAATCTATCGGGAGTTATGTTTTCACCTAAGCCTTCTAAGTACTCAATTTCCTTAAATAGTGCTTCTGGATCTACAACTACACCATTTGCTATTACATTTAATTTTTCTTTATATAGTATTCCTGAAGGAATTAAATGTAGTTTGTATTGTTTATCTCCTACTTCAACAGTATGGCCTGCATTGTTTCCACCTTGAAATCTAACAACTACATCTGCTTTTTCTGCTAGATAATCTGTCATTTTTCCTTTACCTTCGTCTCCCCATTGGGCTCCTAAAATTACAAATGATGACATGTTAATTACTCTCCTTCATCTTTCAATTTCTACATCTTATATTTAAAATATAGATAAAGATTTTTACTATGTTAATTGCATAGGAACTTAAAATCATCAATTAACTTACATATGAAAAACTTTAATTCCTAAAAAAGTGATACCAAGCTTATATCCTTATACTTATTATAATTTTAAAATTATAATAAATATTTTAATTATATATATAACTTAAATTTCCAGCTTGTTTCACTATATAATTATTATCTGTAGTACTTAAAAATTTACTCCGCAATATATGTTATCAAAATCGACATTTATCGTCAACAAACTCCACGAACGTTATTCGGTTAATTATATAAATTTTTCGCTTATTTGCTCTTATTTTTACTTAAATAGCTTTTGTATATACTTAAGTTATCTAAACTCCATACTCTTTCTGAAAATTCTCCGCACTCAACGTCTTTTAAAACTTTTCTCATATCATACAATCTTGCATCCATAACATCTAAATGATGTAATAATTCTGCCTCCGGTATCATTGGTTTTTTAGGACTTCCGTACTCAGGTTCATAGTGATGTGTAAGTATCATATGTTGCAATAAAATAATTATCTCTTTATCTGCATTTACATCTCTTCCAACAGTATCTATTAAATTTATTCCTAAAATTATATGCCCAAGTAATTGACCTTGCACTGTATACTGTGATACTATTCCAAGATCACTAGAATCCATCTCATAAATTTTAGCTATATCATGAAGTATTACACCTGCAAATAGTAAATCCTTGTCTAGGTCTGTATATATATTTAAAAGTGCCTCTCCTGCTTTTAACATAGTTGTTACATGATATAATAATCCTCCTTTTACAGCATGATGATTTGATTTTGCTGCTGGGTAATACATAAGTTTTTCTTCAAAACTTAAAATAATTTTCTCAGTTATATTTCTAATATGATCATTATCTATTTTGCATATATAATCTAATAATAATTCATACATTTCTTCTGCTTTATAAGGAGCTGTTGGAACAAAATCTTCAACAATTACATTATCTTCATCATTTAGCTTTCTTATTCTATCTATTTTAAGTTGAAGCTTTCCTCTATATTCATTTACAGTTCCTCTAACTCTCACCATCATATTTTCTTTAAACATTGTTTCAAGCTCCTTTGGCACTTCCCAAAGCTTAGCATTTATAGTTCCACTATTATCTGTTAAAGTTAAATCTAAATATTTATTTGTAGTACTATTATTTGTAAATTTACACTCCATGGTTTTAATTAAAAAATAGTTTTCAATTCTTTCTCCCTTTGTAAATTCATGTATTTTCTTTATTAAAAAGTTTTCATTTTTTTTTGATTCCATTGTATTTCTCCTTGAAACTAAATATTATTTATCTATCTATGAAGATATGTATATATCATTTAAAATACTTTTTATTGTTATATTATCTTATATTAATCTTTATATTTACATATTACTTTATTTATAATTTATATATAAAAAACTTCTCTTAAATAGAAATTATTAATTTTTTATATAGAAATTATTTTGTCTAATTTTATTTTTATTATAATAACTTTTTACTTTACTATTAAATTATAAAGACTCTTGCCCCTTAAATATGAAAGCAAGAGCCCTAAATTTTTAAATATTATTCTCTATGAATTACATCTAAAGAACCAAATTTACTATATTGTCCAAGCCATGCTAGTTTAACTGTTCCAACAGGACCGTTTCTTTGTTTAGCTATAATACATTCAGCTATATTTTTATCTTCTGTTTCTTTATCATAATATTCATCTCTATATAAAAACATAACAAGGTCAGCATCCTGCTCAATAGATCCAGACTCTCTTAAATCCGATAGCATCGGTCTATGATCTGCACGTTGCTCTGGCGCACGAGATAATTGTGATAATGCTACCACTGGGCATTTAAGCTCTTTAGCTATAGCTTTTATACTTCTTGATATCTCTGAAACCTCTTGTTGTCTACTTTCTCCTCCACTACCACTCATCAATTGAAGATAGTCGATTAATATCATATCTATTCCATGCTCAATCTTTAATCTTCTACATTTAGAACGCATTTCCATTATAGAAATACCGGCTGTATCATCTATAAATATTTTAGCATCTGCTAATGGACCAGATGCTCTTGCTATATTTTCCCAATCCTTTTCATCTAAGTTACCAGTTCTTAATTTAAGCATATCTACATTTGCCTCTGCACATAAAAGTTTATATGCAAGTTGCTCTTTACTCATCTCAAGTGAAAATATAGCTACACTTTTCCCAGCTCTTAAAGCTGCATATTGTGCTAAGTTTAGTGCAAAAGTTGTTTTTCCCATAGATGGTCTTGCTGCAATAAGAACCATATCACCACTTTGAAATCCAGATGTTTTGTCATCTAAATCTTTAAAACCTGATGGAACCCCTGTTGTTTCGCCTTTATTATTATAAATTCTTTCGATTTCTTCAAATCCTCTTTCTAAAACAACACTCATATGTTCAAAATCACTTGTGTTTTTCTCTTCTGAGATATTAAAAACAGCCTTTTCTGCTAAATCTATAACGCCTTCTACATTATCTTGTTTAGTATAGCAATTTTCAATTATTTCTGTAGAACTTTTTATTAACTTTCTTAGTGTAGATTTTTCTTCTACAATTTTTATATATGAATTCAAGTTCGCTGTTGTCGGTACAGATGAACTTATTTCCGTTATGTATGATATTCCACCAGCAGCATCTAACTTATCGTTAGATCTTAAATGTTCTATTAGAGTTATCATATCAACAGGTATATCCTTTTGATATAACTCTCTTATAGATTTAAAAATTACCTTATGACTATCTCTATAAAAGTCTTCACCCTGCAGTGTCTCTGCAGACTGTGCTATGGCACTTTTATCTATAAGCATAGAACCTATAACAGACTGTTCTGCCTCTATATTATGTGGCATACTTCTAAGAGTTGCATCCATAAATATTATCTCCTTTCAACACTAATTGTACCTATTTCAATGGAACCTTACATAAGTAAAGTCCTACGTTTCTTATTTATATTAAACTTCTTTTATAATCTCATTTCTAAGAATTATATTTCATTTACATCTTATAACATATAAGACTTCATTTGAAAACTTTAAAACTTTCACTACCAAAGTAACCCTTTGTCACTATTAACGTTAGTAGAAAGGTTACCTATACTATTTTTATATAAGTTATATTATTTATCATCATTTTATATATTATAATCTTAAAACAGCATATAGGTAAAGTCTATACATATACTTCAATTTACCTTATATGCTTTAAAAGTTCTTATATAAATAATTATAACCCTGCTATTAAGAATTTAAGCAGGGTTATATTTTAATTTTTAAAAACTATTTCCATTAACTCATCTATAGTATCTACAATTTTAACTTCTATATCCTCTAATCCAATAGGTACTTCATTCTCATTATCCTTTGGAACAATAATAGTTTTAATGCCTTTTCTTCTAGCGCCATAAACTTTTTCAAATATTCCTCCAACTGGTTTAACCTTCCCTCTTAAAGAAATTTCCCCAGTTATTGCAACATCTTGTCTTAATGGCTTATCTAAAAGAGCACTTATTATACATACAGTTATTGCTGCTCCTGCTGAAGGACCATCTATATTTCCTCCACCAACAACATTTACATGGATATCATAGTCTTTTATATCTTTATTTGTTATTTTTCTTATAACTGAAGCCGCATTAAATACTGAGTCTTTAGCCATAGAACCTGCTGTTTCATTAAATCTCACAGCTCCTGTGCCCTTTTCCTTAGCCTTAAATACTGCTGCTTCTATTTCTAGTGTTGATCCTAAATAACCAGCTACTCCTAGTCCGTATACTTGTCCAACTTCTTTACCCTTTTTACTATTTAATTGCTCATATGGTTTTAATCTACTTATAGATACAACCTCTTGCAAATCTTTAAGAGTTAGAATAGTTTCTTTTCTTTTTTTATCATTATATAGAACATATCCATAAACGTCTGCTAATATATTTACAGCTTTTCTGCCTTCAATAGTATATCTACTTATTTCTCTTGCTACACCATTTTCTAGTTTAACTTCTAATTTTTCTGCAGCGTTTATAACTATTTTTTCTATATCATTTTGTGATAATGGTTCAAAATATACTTCTGTACATCTAGATCTTAATGCCGGATTTATTTCGCTTGGATCCTTTGTTGTTGCACCTATAAGAACAAAATCTGCTGGTGCCCCATTTTCAAAAAGATATTTTATATATTTAGGCGTTTGGTCATCATCTGGATCATAATATGAAGATGAAAACTCAACTCTTTTATCCTCTAACACTTTTAATATTTTATTTTGAAGTATCGTGTCTAATTCGCCTATTTCATCAATAAACAGCACTCCACCATGAGCCTCTGTAACTAAACCTGGTTTTGGCTCAGGTATTCCAGTTTCTGCTAAATCCCTTTTACTTCCTTGATATATAGGGTCATGTACTGAACCTAAAAGCGGATTTGCAATTTCTCTTGGATCCCATCTAAGAGTTGTACCATCAACCTCAACAAATTTTGCTTCATTGTCATATGGAGTATAAGATAACTTTTTAGCTTCTTCTAAAGCTAAACGTGCTGCACTTGTCTTACCTACCCCTGGAGGTCCATAAAGTAATATATGTTGTGGATATGGACAAGCCATTTTAGATATTAATGATTTTATAGCTCTTTCTTGCCCAACTATTTCTGAAAAACTTTCAGGTCTTAACATAGCCATAACACTTTTAGTTAGTTTCTTAGAATCTAACACTTCAAGCTCTGCATATTTTTTAAGAGTTTTTGCATTTTCACAACCCTTTTGCTTTTTTATTATGCCAAGTCTTATTTCGTCTATGTACTTGTCCTGTTTTTCATTTAAATGATGTTCTACATCCTTTTCAATTTTATTTTGGACATATCTTTTAGCAACTACATCTGCTAATATTTTGCTTGTTTCCTCTAAAACCTCTAGCTCATTAATGCTACTAGGTATAACATCAATACCTTTTCCATTACTTATTATTTTATTTATAGCAAACAATCTTTTATACGGATTTTTGCTTTCTATAAGTTTTTGAAGTTTAAACTTTACTATTCTAGATCTTATTGATCCATCATCCAAAACCTTGTACATTAATTCATATAAAACATCTACTTCAATATCAAAAGGTATTTCTTGTTCCAATCCTTTATTTTCTATGTCATTAACTGATAATTTTTTCAAAATTAATCCGCTTTAGTGAGCATACCAAGCACTATCCTCACCAAAGCGACCTCCCTTCAGTTTTCAAAATTATTATTGTTCACTAACAACAACCTTAATTTTAGTTGATACTTCTGGGTATACTTTTACTTCTATATCAAAAGTTCCCATAGTTTTTATTGTATCTGTAACAATTTTTTTCTTATCTACTTTTACATTGTATTGTTTTTCTAAGGCTGCTGCTATATCTTTGCTTGTTATAGCTCCAAATAATCTGCCATTATCTCCGCTTTTTGCAGATATTTTTACTTCTTTATCCTTAAGTGATGCTGCTACTTCTTGAGCTGCTTCCATCTCTTCTAATTTTTTCTTTCTTTCTGCTTCATTTTTCTTGTTTAAAATATGCATGTTTGCATCATTAGCTTCTTGAGCTAATTTTTTTGGAAACAAGTAATTTCTAGCATATCCGTCAGCTGCGTTTATGACCTCTCCTTTTTTACCTACATTTTTTACATCTTTTAATAATATAACTTTCATTATTTGTCACCTTCCCTTAAGTATTTATCTATAGCTTGATTTAACAATTTTTCTGCTTCATCTAATGTAACGGATTTTATTCTAGCACCTGCCATTGTTAAATGTCCGCCGCCACCAAGGGATTCAAGTATAACTTGAACATTAATATCTCCAAGAGATCTTCCACTTACATATGCGTCTACTCCCATTTTAACAATAACAAAGGATGCTTGAATACCTGTAATATTTAGCAACTCATCCGCTACTTGTGCACTTAATACATTATATTCTATATTTGGTGGACATACTGCAACTGCTATTCCATTTTTCACATTGGCTTTTCTCATAACCTCTGTTTTTGAAATATATGTTTGTAAGTCCTCTCTAAATATCTTCTTAACCTCAGTTGTATCAGCACCTAGCTTCCTTAAAAATGCTGCTGCTTCAAAGGTTCTCACCCCTGTTTTAAAATTAAAATTTTTAGTATCTAAGCAAATTCCTGCCAAAAGACCAATAGCCTCCATAGATTTTAAATTTGGCTTATCTACCATATATTGAATTAATTCTGTTACAAGTTCTGATGTTGATGATGCATAAGTTTCTGTATAGCTTAAAAGCGTATTACTTATATAGTCTTTAGCTTTTCTATGATGATCGATTATAACAATTTTTTCAAAAGCATTAACTACATCCATAGATAAAACATGACTTTCATTATGAACATCTACTATTATTAGTATACTCTTTTCGTCCTTCATAGACAAAGCTCTTTCTGGAGTTATAAAAACATCTTCATAATCCCCATCAGCTTTTAAATTTTTTATAAATTGATCTACAGAATTATTCTTTATGTCTACAATTATATATGCATCTTTTCCAATAGATTTAACTGTACTATACAAGCCAACTGCAGCTCCAACACAATCAATATCTGAATTTGTATGTCCTAGAATAAATACATTGCTACTATCATTTATAAGTTCTAATAGCGCATGAGCTATAACTCTAGCTCTTACTTTAGTTCTTTTTTCAATTTCCTTAGTCTTTCCACCATAAAAAGATAATTTTTCAAAATTTTTAACAACAGCTTGATCTCCGCCTCTACCTAAGGCTAAATCCTTAGCTGTTTCTGCAAACTCTTCATTTTGACCTGGAGTATTTCCGCCTCTACCTACTCCAATACTTAATGTTACAGCTAATTTATTTCCTACATTTATCTCTCTTACTGTATCTAATATATCAAATTTTTTCTCAAGTTCTTTTTCTATATATTTATCTTGAACACTTATAACATACTTATTCGCCTGATATTTTCTTATCATAGCTTTCATACTCTGTGCATAGCTATTTATAGTTTTTTCAATATCAGCTACTAATTGAGGTGCTAAGTCTTCCTCTGTGTTCTTTATTACTTCATCTAAATTATCAACTTCTATTAAAATTACACTCTCTTTATTATCATTTATACTATCTAATAGTTGTTGCTTTTCTGTGACATCATAAAAATATAGTAAGATTATTTTTCCATCTTGTTGCAATCCATCATCTTCCACTATATTAATATGTATATCGTAGTAATCTTCTCCTATTTTAATTGATTTATATATATTCTTCTTACCATCTAATACTTGCTTTACATTAAACTCTTTTATAAGTTCCCTAATACTCTCGCCAAGGACCTTTTTATCATCTAATTTAGAAGCCAAATTTTGATTGTACCATAATATATTTCCTTTTGTTCCTACCATAATAAAAGGAAATGGGAAATTTGATAATGTACTGGATGTAGCAGTATCCATTTTAGATGATACATTATCTATAAGCTTAGACCATTGATTGTTATTGTCTCTAATATGCTTTATATTATAAACAATTAATCCTCCATATAGGACAATTAAAAATACACCTAAAAGGTAATGTTCCAATAGAAAAACAGTTAGTATAAGTAATCCTATTATTACCATGTAAAATTTATCATTTCCTATAAAATAGTTGTACTTATCTCCTTTATTATTCATATCAAGCTCCTTTACCTTTAAATATCCTATGTGGATCTAATTTTCTAAAGTCAAACAGCATTTCTATAAGACCAATTAATGCATATAACTTACCTAGTCCCATAGGATACGTTATGACAATTATAATAGTAACTGCTATAGGAGATAGCTTTTTCTTTCTTATAAAAAAATAACTTATTGCAGCTATCCCGTTAATAGTTAATACAAACTCCACTAGTACCATTGATATAGTCATTGGATAAATAGCACTATCTATTCCTCTTGATTTTAAAATAATAGATATTGACATAATACCAATTAATGCAGCTCCAACTAAATTGCTTACATAAAAGTCTGCAAAGGACATTGCTTTAACATATTTAATTTTTAGTTTCTTTAATATACTATTATTTAAAACAATTGTTATATAGGTTAAAATAAAACCTTGAATAAGTAGTGTTGGTGGTATAAATGCTATTATATACTCTCTACTAACCATTTTTTTGGATAATTCTATAGTATTTATTATCTGATCTGGTGCTCCCATTTTTATATAAGCATTTTTAGTTTCGTCTATAATACTTATAGCATAACTATTTATAGATGAAATAGTATCATTTAAGAATTGTGGTATAGTTACCCTTTCAACGAATAATACATAAAATACTATTGTTAAAGTTATAACCAAAATTGTTACAGAAAATATCGTTACAAAAAGATTATATGGTTTTTTATTTTGCTTTATACAATAGCCTAATGTAATCCCTACAATTGCATAGTTTATTCCAAAGAAAATTGCAGTTATAGGATTTACTAAAAATGCTGTTAAAATAAAACTTATAACTGCGCCTGCCCCTGCTACATTTAAATTGTATCTTAAATATAAGATAGCAATTGGTATAGGAAGAAAACATCCTCCTAAAACCTGAAGTATGGGTAAATACGTAGACATAAGCACTATCATAAACATAACTACAGATATAAGTCCTACTTCAACTATAGCCTTCGTAGTGTATTTCTCTTTATTCATTTTTTCCTCCATTAGTTTCTCTCTTTAAGATGATTGTATAACTTGCTTAAATCTTTACCATCCTTTTCCATAGGATCTTCTTCAATTATTCCTATTTTAAGTTTTTTCTTCATAGTCTCATCTATCGCTAAGTGAGTATATCCAAGCCTTTCACCTAACACGTATAAAACTATAATAGCCCCAGAAATACAGTCTAAAATAGCTTCTTGAGCAACATTTCCACCTCTAGTTAAAAGCTTAAAAAAATCCCCAATGATGCATAATAAATCAGCCTTTAAGTTTTCTATAATTTTAACATTTCCCATAATATTAAAATCGCCTTTTCTCATATTTCACAACCCTTTCTTAAGCTATAAATCTATTTTAGATTCTTTTTTACTATGATGCAACAAAGCTTTTATACTCCAAGTATAGCACATTTTAAATCAATTTATAAATTTACATATTATGGTTTATATTATACTATAAAAATTATTATAAAAATATAAAAGATACATTATTTTTTAAAATTAAAGAAGTTTCTGTATTTTCACTATAAAATAATAGATATTTTATAGTTTACTTATATAAAAATAGGCTCATACTTTTGATAGTGTGAACCATAAATAGATAAAAATAATAAAAGCAACAACTAAAGTTGTTGCTTTTATGTTCATCTTTAATTACTATTCTGTTGTGAATGGTAATAAAGCTATGTTTCTAGCTCTTTTTATAGATACTGTTAACATTCTTTGATGTTTAGCACAGTTTCCAGAAATTCTTCTTGGTAATATTTTACCTCTTTCTGTAACGTACTTTCTTAATTTGTTTATATCTTTATAATCTATGCTTGTAGCTTTATCAACACAAAAAGCACAAACTTTTCTTTTTGCTCTTTTTCTGTTTCCGCCTCTTCTACGATCCATTGACATTACGCTTTCCTCCTTACCTATTAAAATGGTATGTCCTCGTTGCTATCCATTGGAGTTATGTCCGAAGATGCATAATCATCCCTTTGGAAGCCTCCGTTTCCATAACTATTGTTAGATGTTGTATTTCCGTTTGAAGATTTATCTCCCCATTCAAGGAAATGAACTTCATCTGCTACAACTTCAGTAACATATCTTCTTGTACCGTCTTTAGCTTCATAAGAACGAGTCTCTATTCTTCCTGCTACACTTATAAGTTTTCCCTTACTCATGTAATTTGCAGTACTTTCAGCTTGCTTTCCCCATACAACAACTGGTATGAAGTCTGCATCTGGTTGACCTTCTCTTTTGAATTTTCTATTAACGGCTATTGTAAAAGTGGTTACAGCTGTTCCTGCACCTGGAGTAAACTTTAACTCTGGGTCTTTTGTTAATCTTCCAATCAAGACAACCTTATTCATTTAAAACACCACCTATTAGTTTTCTGCATTAATTATGATATGTCTGATAACTGCGTCAGATATTCTAAATACTCTGTCTAACTCTTTTGGTAATTCAGAATCAGCTCTGAAGTTTACTAGAGTGTAGTGGCCTTCGTTAACTTTAGCGATTTCGTAAGCAAGTTTTCTTCTGCCCCAAACATCAACGTTTTCGATTTGTCCACCATTATTTTCTATTACACCTTTAAATTTTTCGATGTTAGCTTTAACAGCCTCCTCGTCTAATGATGGGTGTAATATGAATATAGTTTCATATAATCTCATTAGTTTCACCTCCTCCCCTCGGACTAACGGCTATACTTTGTACAGCAGGGATTCCATTTATACATTTTATCACTTTAAATTTTAAAAATCAACATATAATTGAATTTTTATAATTTATTAATTTTAGGTAAATAACTTAATATTTGTTTTTTATTCATCTATTTTCCCAACAACTTTTTTAATAGAGTTTACAAACTTTGTTCTAGGCAACATAATTATCCTGCCACACTCTAAACATTTTATTTTAACATCTGCTCCTACCCTTATAACTTGCCAATTTTTACTGCCACAAGCATGGGCTTTTTTAGTTTCAACAATATCACCGATATCAAACTCTTTCATTGTTAACCCCACCTATCTTAAAGTTATTTTATATATATTATAGCGTCTTCCATTATACTATATTATTTGACAACTTTTTTATATTTTAAACTAAATTTCAGGATATTTTATAACAAAAAAACTCTAATTAAATTATATAATGAATTTAATTAGAGCCTTGTAAATCTTAAATTGATACTTCACAATAAGAAGTTTTATCTTTTAAATATATACTTTTTATTGTAAATTTCTCATTATTTATTAATTCTTTTACATTCTTAAACTGTATTTCATCAACTTTTAAGCTTATTCCACAGCTTTTAGTTATATACGATGGTGTGGGCATCATTGTTGGTTTTATTTTTTCACTTTTACATACACTTTCAGCCTTCATAGCTTCGTGAGTATTGTTAAAAACTAAAATATAGTATTTATCCATTTTTATCTCCTACGTTTATAGTTTTATAGTTTTATCACTACTATTCATGCATTCTATTATAGCATACATATTTGTTATTTCCCCAATTTGAACTAAATCTTTCATTTTATAAAAATCTAAGCATAGTCCACAACTTAATATCTCAACGCCTCTTTCTTTTAGCCTTTCTAAGCTTTCAAGTACCTCTGAATCTTTAACTACTAACTTAACACCACTATTTAAAAATAATAGTTTATCTGGTATTATCTCTGCTTCTGAAAGAGCAAACATGTAGCTTTTCATTAATGCAGTTCCTAGTTCATCATCACCAGAACCTAATTTATCACTTCCAACTACTATTGAAAAAGTCTTTTTATCTTCTATTTCTATTTCAACTTTTCCTTCTACATTTCCCTTATTTATATTTATGTAATATAAACTATTTTTTTCTTCAAAATTAACCTTAAAACCTGCATTTTCTGCAAACTTCATTACATTATTTTTAGCTACTTCGTTATCAACAACTGTAGTTGCCAGTCCACTTTCTATTCCATCAAAGTATTTTTTTGTATTTATAACTGGTAGCGGACAGTTTAACCCCTTACAATCAATTACTTTACTCACTTTAAATTCCCCCTAAATTTTTAATTATAAGTTTCCATTTGTATTTATATTAATATGTATTTATACTATAATAAAGCTTATTTTCCATATAGTTTTATAAATATAATTTTACTTAATGCTTACACTTATATTATAACAAAGAAAGAGTTAAAAATACTATTACAATAGCAAATAGCTTTTCTTAATCTATTCGTTATTGTAATAGTATATTATATATATCTTTCTTTTGAATTAAAATTTGTATATAAACATTATTTTATAATTGAAAACTTTTGTTTATATATAATAATGCATTACATTTTAAATGATTTTAGGAGGCTTATTAACATGAAAGTTTATTTAGATAATGGTGCTACATCTTATCCAAAACCACAAACCGTTTATAATTCAATAATGGATTATATGACCCAAGTTGGTTCTAATATAGGTCGTGGTGCATCTAGTTCTTCTCTTGAAGGAAACCATATTACATTTCAATGTAGAGAATTAGTTTGTAATTTTTTCCATTTTGACAAAGTAGAAAATGTAATTTTCACTCCCAATATAACTTATTCTCTTAATATGCTTATAAAGGGCTCTGTAAAAAAGGGTTGGCATGTACTTACATCAGTTATGGATCATAATAGTACTTTAAGAACTTTACATAGTTTAAAAAATGATGGCATAATTGATTTAGATATAATAGATGCAAACAGAGATGGATTTATATCTGTAGAATCATTTAAATCTATGATTAAAGAAAATACTAAATTAGTAGTACTTTCTCAAGCATCTAATGTATGTGGAAGTATACAACCATTAAAAGAAATTGGACAAATTTGTAAAGAAAAAAGAATCTGTTTTATAATTGATACTGCCCAAAGTGCAGGATGTATTGATGTTAATTTTAAAGATCTTAATTGTAATGCTCTTGCTTTTACTGGACATAAAAGTTTGCTAGGTCCACAGGGTACTGGTGGATTTCTAATTGATGATAATTTTAATAATATATGCAATCCAATAATTGAAGGTGGAACTGGAAGCTCTTCTTCTGATGTACTTCAACCTACTTTTATGCCAGATAAATTTGAAAGTGGAACAATGAATGCTCCTGGAATTGCAGGATTACTTGCTGGAATAAACTTTATTAATAACGAAGGTTTAACTACAATAAAAGAACATGAAGATTACCTTGCCAAAAAACTTATAGAAGGACTTTTAAATATAGATAGTATAATTCTTCATGGAAGTAAAGAGACTATAGATAGAGCGCCAGCCATATCTATAAATTCAACTAAAATAGATAATAGTGAACTAGGTTTTATGTTAGATAATCAATATGGAATTATAACAAGAACTGGTCTTCACTGTGCTCCACTTGCTCATAAAGCACTAGGTTCTTACCCTAATGGCTCTATAAGATTTAGTTTAGGATATTTTAATGATGAAAGAGATATCGATTATACACTTAATTCTATAAATAAAATATTAAAATCACTTTAATATAAAAATGAGCCTAATTAAAGGCTCATTTTTTATAGTCATATTTATAATTAATAAAATTTTGTCTCTAAAAATGTATATCATTCTATTTATTGGTTAATAATTACAATAAAAGGAGTGATATATTTGAGAAAATTAGAATTTGATTCTTTAGCTTCAGACTGTTCTTATAATATTAGAGAAGCTGTTTCTAAAGAAATTTTACCAATTTTAAAAGATAATAGAGATATAATAATATTATGTATTGGTACGGATAGATCTACAGGAGATAGTTTAGGACCACTTGTAGGTGATAAATTAAAATTTCTCAAAAGAAAAGGTATTTATATTTTAGGTAATCTAGAAAAACCTATACATGCTAAAAATCTTGTGGAAACATTAGCTATGATAAATTCTACATATAAGAATCCATATATAATTGCAATAGATGCATGCCTAGGAAGTTTGCCTAGTGTTGGTAACGTAATAATAGATTCTAAACCACTCACTCCTGGAGCAGCCCTTAATAAAGATTTGCCTAGTGTTGGTAACTTAAGCATTACTGGAGTAGTTAATATATCTGGTTCCCTAGAATTTATGGTATTACAAAATACTAGACTTTATGTTGTAATGAATTTGGCTACAGTAATTGCAAACGGAATATATCATTCTATCATTAAAACTGTAGGAAGTAGAGAACAGTGTGAAAATATAAATATACCTGTTAGTAAAAATGAAAAAGATAAGTTATTAAAGGCATAAACTATATTTTGTAATTTATAACTTAGTATATTTTTAATTTTATGAATGAATCAATATATCCCCAGATATATATTTATATAAAAAAACAAAATGTTTCATGTGAAACATTTTGTTTTTTCTTATTTATTAATTGCTTCGTGTAGCACTCTTTCTTCTTCTTCTGATAAATCATACCTTGATATACCTTTATCTATAGGCTTTGCATATGTAGTACTTTCATTTCTACCATATATACTTGTTAATAATACACCATCATTGTTTGCATCTAAAAATGCAATTGAATAACTTAGGTCACTTCCTACATCTTCAAAAGCTTTGTATCTAATAATTGAAAACTTTTGAATACAATTGTTTGTTAAACCTTGTGTGTTTTTACAAATTTCCTTAATTTCATTGTTGTTATTTTTAACTTCATCAATAGTGTCTAAATATTTTAATATTAACTCTTCTAAGTTCTTATTATTAGACCCTCTCATCAAACGTCTATATTTTTTTTCTAAACGGTTTAAACTTGATAGTGTTACTATTAATACAATAAAGAATACTGCTAATACGCCCAAAAGTGCTATAGTAATGTATGCACTATATTGGTTTATGATGTTGAATATTTGAGTCATAGTTTTCTTCCTTTCTTTAAAATTGTTTCATGTGAAACATTATAAACTGAATAGTTCTATTATCCTTTGAAGCTCATCTTCTGAATAATATTCTATTTCTATTTTCCCTTTATTTTTGCTTTTATGGTTTATATTTACTTTAGTATTAAAATAATTTTCTAATTTTTTTTCAATATCTTTATAATAAGGATTTTTTTCTTCTTTATTTTTAGAAGTATTTTCTTCTTTATTTTTTAGTAATTCTTTTATTAATGACTCTGTTTCTCTAACGTTTAACTCATTATCTATAACTTTTTGAGAAACTTCATATTGTATATTATTGTCATTTATCATCAGTACAGCTCTACCATGGCCTTCTGATATTACGCCTTCAATTATATATTGTTGAACCCTACTATCTAAATTTAATAATCTTAAGCAATTAGCTATAGCACTTCTAGATTTGCAAATTTTTTTACTTATCTCCTCTTGTGTTAACTTAAAGTCATTCATAAGCTTTTTATAAGCTATAGCTTCTTCTATAGGATTTAGGTCTTCTCTAACAATGTTTTCTATAAGAGATATTTCTAAAACTTGCTCATCAGTTAAATTTTTTATTACTGCTGGAATATCTTTCAATCCAATCTTTTTAGCAGCTCGCCATCTTCTTTCTCCTGCTACTATAATATAGGTTTCATTTTCTTTTCTCAATATTATTGGTTGAATTACTCCATGTTGTCTTATAGACTCTGATAGCTCTAGTATCTTTTGATCATCAAAAGCTTTTCTTGGTTGATTTTTATCTGGCTTTATTAAATTCATAGATATATTTACTACAGATTTTTCAACCTTTTTTTCTTCTATAATCTGGTCTGGGATGAGAGCACTTAACCCTTTTCCTAAAGCCATTTTTTTTACCATCTTATTTATTCCCTCCTTTGTCTTTCTAAAAATTCTTTAGATAAATTATAAAAAGCATCTGCTCCTTTACATTTATCATCATATAAAATTATAGGAAGGCCAAAACTAGGTGATTCTGCTAACTTAATATTTCTTGGTATAGCAGTATTATAAACAGAGTTTTTGAAAAAATTCTTAACCTCCGAAACAACTTCATTACCTAACTTTGTTCTGGAATCGTACATACTTAAGATTACACCTTCAATTTCTATATCTTTATTTAAAGATTTTTTTATTAAATCATAAGTATTTATAAGCTGTCCTACACCTTCAAGTGCATAAAACTCACATTGAATAGGAATTAAAACACTATTAGATGCAGTAAGTGCATTTATAGTTAACATTCCTAGTGAAGGAGGGCAATCTATAAACACATAATCAAATTTATCTTCTAAAGTTTTTAATTTATTTTTTAATATAAATTCTCTACTTTCTTTATCTATAAGTTCTACTTCAGCACCAGCTAAAGTAACATTAGATGGGACCATATAAAAATTATCCACTAAATCAATTTTTCTTATAGCATCTTCTATTTTTATATCTGTAGTTAAGACATCATAAGTTGAAAATTCTATTTTGCTTTTATCAATTCCTAGTCCACTAGTTGTATTTCCTTGAGGATCAATATCTATAGCCAATATTTTATACCCTTGCATTGCCAAACATGAACATAAGTTTATGTTTATAGTTGTTTTTCCAACTCCACCTTTCTGATTAAAAACACATATAGTTTTCATCATTAAATCCCCCATTCTTTTATTATATTAGATTATCTAATCAATAATATTTTAACTTTTATATAGGAAAGTAATCCTAACTTTAAATTTATTTATCAAATTTTCATTATCAACTAAGAAAAATAAGTACAAATATCGTTAGTTGAAAATTAGAATTATTCCCTTATTCTATTAAGTAAAACAGTTATCATTTCCCCTAAAAATAACTCTTTATCTAGATTAAGTTTAGCTTCTAATTATATAATTTTTAATTGTTTAAATTAACTAATTTTAAGCTCCTATTTTTCCATATTAAATGAAATAATAAATTTAATTTCAACTTTAAATACCCTTAAAATTTTTGCTTTAATTTTTATATGTTATTTAATTTGTTATATATATCTAATTATATATTGATATATTTATCAATTAAAGTACTATTTGAAATTTTTATCATTTTAAATATATTTTATCCTATTATTGGATATATATGAGTTAATAATTACACTTTTCGATACTACCTTTTATATTTTTACATTTATCTATAATAAAAAAGACTTATTGGAAATCAATAAGTCTTTGTTTCACGTGAAACATTACTTTTTCTTTATAGTTATAGTAACTTGAATACTGTCATCTAGTTCTTTTGATCTATAATTTGCTTTTATGCCATATTTATCAAAAACTTGCTTTATTGTATTAACATATATTTTTGAATTAAATACACCTTTAATTCTTTTCTTTCCATCTGCAGCTATTTCTTGATGAGATATTCTTAATAACTCTCTATCTATTAATTGTTCTGTTTTACTTACATTTAATCCTTTATTTATTACTTCATCAATAACTGATTTTTGTAATTCAAGAGTTGGAAGTTTTAACAATGCCCTTGCATGTCTTTCTGTTAACTTGTTTTCTATTATTAAATCAATTAATTCTTTATCTAATTTTAGTATTCTTAATTTATTAGCTATAGTGGATTGCTTTTTTCCTATTGCTTTAGCTAATTGATCCTGAGTATATTCATGTTCTTGTATTAAATTATAATATGCTACTGCCTCTTCGAAAAAATTTAAATCTTCTCTTTGTAAGTTCTCTAAAAGAGCTATTGCCGCTGATTCTTTATCGTCTATTTCAACAATTATAACTGGAACTTCTAAAAGTCCTGCATGTTTAGCTGCTCTTAGTCTTCTTTCTCCAGCTATTAACTCATATGTATCATTAAAACTTTTCCTTACAGTAAGAGGTTGTATTATGCCATAAGTTTTTATTGATTGAGCTAATTCTTCTATTGCCTCTTCATTAAAAACTTGTCTTGGTTGATATTTATTAGGCACTATTAACTCTGTAGAAACGTTTATTACATTTTTTTCCATAAATAAACCCATCCCTTTATATTTTTCTTTAATCTAGTCCTCACATATATTATACCATAATTTTACATTATTTTAATGGATTTTTTGTTACCATTCCTGCTTTTCTAGGATATTTTTTAGGTGTTTCTTTAATTTTCTTTATTACAACTAAGTTATGTTTAAGGTCGCTACCTTCAATATCAACATTCTCTATACGTTCAACTCTTCCGCCTAATATTGAAATAGCCTTTTTAGCATCTGTTAATTCCTCATCAATAGCTGGTCCCTTTAATGCAACAAAATATCCTCCAACTTTTAAATAAGGTATGCAAAATTCACTCAAAACTGTAAGGTTAGCTACAGCTCTTGAAACTACAGCATCAAACCCTTCTCTATAGCTTGGGTCCTTAGCATAATCTTCAGCTCTTCCATGCATAGTATGAACATTTTCTAAGCCCAATTGGTTAACAACTTCATTTAAAAAGTTTATTCTTTTATTTAATGAATCTAAAAGATACATTTCACATTCTGGATTCATTATTTTCATAGGTACACCTGGGAATCCTCCCCCTGTGCCTATATCTATAAATCTTTTACATTTCTTTAATTCTTCTATTTTAAACACTTTTAATGAATCTATAAAATGCTTTTTTATTATTTCTTCATCTTCTGTAATTGCTGTTAAGTTTACTTTTTCATTCCACTCTTGTATAAGTTCTTTATATTTTATAAACTTATTATATTTATCCTCATCAAAGTCTAAACCTTCATTGTCACTTGCCATTTTTAACATATCGTAATATATCATAATTTCCTCCGCTTTTATAACAAAAAGTTTTATTGGTTTTTAACCCTATTTTTTTGTTCTAAATAAATCATTAAAACTGAAATATCTGCAGGAGATACACCTGAAATTCTAGAAGCCTGGCCTATATTAGTAGGTCTGATTTTGTTTAATTTTTGCATAGCTTCTATTCTAAGACCTTTTATGTCACTATAGTCTATCTCACTATCTAGCATCTTATTTTCAAATTTTTTAAACTGTGCTATTTGTTCTAGCTGCTTTTCAATATAACCTTCATATTTTGACATTATATTCACTTGCTCTGTAATAGCATCAGAAAGATCTTCTCTTTCAGGATCTAGATCTGCAACTATATAATAATCAAGTTCTGAACGTTTTATTAGTTCATAAAGAGTTGTTGGTTTTTTTAGTGGCGCAGAACCCTTTGTTTCTAAAAACTCTATAACTTCTCTTTTATTAGTTATCTGTATGTTTTTAATTCTTTTAACTTCATTTTCTATCTGCTGTTTTTTTATTAAAAACGCATTATATCTTTCTTCACTTACAAGTCCTTTTTTATGTCCAAGTTCAGTAAGTCTTAAATCTGCATTATCTTGTCTTAACAATAGTCTATATTCTGAACGTGAAGTCATCATTCTATAAGGCTCATTAGTTCCTTTAGTAACTAAATCATCAATAAGAACTCCTATATATGCATCAGATCTTTTTAGTATAAGTGGTTCTTTTTCTAACACTTTTAATGCAGCGTTAATTCCTGCTATAAGGCCTTGTGCTGCTGCTTCTTCATATCCTGAACTACCATTTACTTGACCTGCTGTAAATAAACCACCTATGTTTTTAAGCTCTAAGGATAATTTTAATTGAGTTGGATCTAAGCAATCATATTCTATAGCATATGCTGTTCTTAACATCTCAACATTTTCAAGTCCTGGAACTGTTTTTAACATCTTTATTTGAACATCTTCAGGCAGTGAACTACTCATTCCCTGTACATACATTTCTTCTGTACCTTCGCCTTCTGGCTCTATAAATATTTGATGTCTTTCTTTATCTTTAAATCTCATAACTTTATCTTCTATAGAAGGACAATATCTTGGACCTGTACTAACTATTGAACCATTATAAAGTGGTGATCTATGTATATTTTCTAAAATAACTTCATGTGTTTTTTCGTTTGTATACGTTAAAAAACATGATATTTGATCTCTTTTTACATCCTTATTCATAAAAGAAAAAGGAACTACCTTATCGTCACCAAATTGTTCTTCCATTTGTGAAAAATCAATTGATCGCTTATTTACCCTAGCAGGGGTACCAGTCTTAAATCTTCTTAATGAAATTCCAAGTTCTTTTAAAGAATCAGATAATTTATTAGATGGTGAGAAACCACTTGGTCCTTCATTAAATTTTATATCTCCTACGATTATATTAGATTGTAGGTACGTTCCTGTTGTTAAAACTATTGTCTTACATGTAAAGTAAGCACCATATTTTGTTATAACACCTTTAACTTTACCATTTTCAACATCTATTTTTGTAACCTCTAATTGTCTTAACCATAAGTTTTCCTCATTTTCAAGAACATTTTTCATTCTTTCTGAATATCTGTTCTTATCAGCTTGCGCTCTTAATGAGTGTACCGCTGGTCCTTTAGAAGTATTTAACATTCTAGATTGAATATATGTATTATCTATGTTTATACCCATTTCCCCACCTAGTGCATCTATCTCTCTTACTAGGTGTCCTTTAGCTGTTCCCCCAATATTAGGATTACATGCCATAAAGGCTATACTATCTAAATTCATAGTACATATTAAAGTTTTACATCCAATTCTTGCTGATGCTAATGCAGCTTCACAACCTGCATGCCCAGCCCCTATTACTATAACGTCAAAATCTCCAGCTATATATGACATAACGTCACCTACTTTCCTAAACAAAATTCTGAAAATATTTTATCTATAATATCTTCTTCTAAAGTGCTTCCAGTGATTTTCCCTAAATCACTCCAAGCATTTCTTATGTCTATTGAGGCCAAATCAATTGCAAAAGTATTTTCTAGTGTTTCTATTGCACCTTGTATATTTTCTTTTGCTCTAAATAAGGCTTCTTTATGTCTTGTATTCGTAATTATTACATCATCATTTGAAACTTCGCCTTTAAAAAACAAGTCTTTTATAGATTCTCTAACTTTATCTATATTTTTACCTGTTTTTGCAGAAATTTCAAAAATATAATTAGAATTAAATTCCTTTAAATCTTCTTTTTTTATTTTACCATCTAAATCTAATTTATTTAATAGAACAATATACTTTTTATCAAGTATATAACTTATAATTTCTCTATCTTCTTCATCTAATTCTCTACTACTATCTAAAATTAAAATTATAAGATCTGCTTGATTTATCTTCTCTTTTGATCTTTCAACTCCAATTTTCTCAACAAGATCTTCTGTTTCTCTTATTCCTGCAGTATCAACTATTTTTATAGGTACTCCAGATATGTTTATATACTCTTCTATTACGTCTCTAGTGGTACCAGGTACATCTGTAACTATTGCCCTGTTTTCTTTCGTTAGCGCGTTTAATAATGATGATTTACCTACATTAGGTTTTCCTACTATTACTGTATTTAGACCTTCTCTTAAAATTTTACCTTCGTCTGCACTATCTAAAAGCTCATCTATCTTAATCAACATCTTTTTTAGAGTTTTAGCTGCACCTTCTGCTGTAACTTCCTCTAAATCATCTTCTGGATAATCAACGGTAGCTTCTATATGTGCAATAGATTGTAATAATTCATTTCTCAAAGTATTTATTTCCTTGGAAATTCCACCTTCACTTTGCATTAAAGCGGACTTCATACTTAACTCTGTTTTAGCATTTATTATATCTATAATAGCTTCCGCTTGGCTTAAATCTATCCTTCCATTTAAAAAAGCTCTTTTAGTAAACTCACCAGGTTCTGCTAATCTAGCTCCTACTTTTAAAACCTCTGACATAACTCTATTAGTAGCAACAACTCCACCATGACAGTTAATTTCTACTACATCCTCTGCAGTAAAACTACGAGGTCCTTTCATATAGCTTACTATAACTTCGTCTATATGCTCATCATTAGAATTTATAATATAACCATATCTCATTGTATATGTTTTTATATCGTTTAATTTTCTATTATTTTTACCTTTAAATATTTTACTAACTATATTTAAAGCTTTATCACCTGAAACTCTAATTATTGAAACTCCACCTTCTCCAATACTAGTAGCAACAGCAGCAATTGTATCGAATTCTTTCATAAATTTTACTCCTTTCTAATTTGATATCTAATTTTATATTATTTTAGTTTATTTTCTATTTAAAATCTTCTATAATTTCTTTTTTTACTAAGGCAAATAACAAATTTACCATTTTACTTATGTAATACACATTCAATTATTTTTTGTCCATATAAGTTTAAATTATACCATATAAAATTTTATAAAAAAAATATCTGAATTAATTTTTAATTAAAATTTTTAATGGAAACTTTACATTTATAAGGATATTTCTATATTATAAATAAAAAGAAAGCCTATTAGGCTTTCTTTATTTCAATAACAACTCTTCTTCTTGGCTCTTCACCTTCGCTATAAGTCTTAACATCTTGACTATTTTGAAGTGCTGCATGTATTACTCTTCTCTCATATGGATTCATAGGCTCTAATTTTAGAGTTTTGCCTGTTGCTTTTACTTTGCTTTCCATTTTTTCAGCAAGCCTTTTAAGGGTTTCTTGTCTAGTATGTCTATAATTTTCAGTATCTAATATAACTCTTACATATTCATCATCATGATCCTTATTTACAACTAAACTAACTAAATACTGAAGGGAATCTAATGTTTCCCCCCTGTAACCTATCAAAATACCCATATTAGGTCCGATTAAATTTATATTCATTTCATTCTTTTGTTCTTTTATTTTTATTTCAGCTTTAATATTCATAGAGTTTAAAATGTCTCTTAAAAAAACCTTAGCCTCTTCAGCTCTATCTTTTTTTATAGTTACTCTAACCTTAGCTGGTTTAACTCCTATTATGTTTAAAAAACCTTTGCTACCTTCATCTAACACTTCTATGTTTACTTTATCTTCAGTAACATTTAGCTCAGAAAGTGCATTTTTAATTGCATCCCCTGTGGTTTTCCCCGTCATTTCAATAATTCTCATCCCTATGACACCGCCTTCCCAAAACTACTAGGCATTTAATTATTTATTTTTCTTTTTTCCTTTATTATTATCAGTATTAGTAACTCCAACAGTTGCTAATTCTTCATTTTTCTTTTTAGGTCTTAATAATAAAGTTTGAACTAATTGAATCACGTTATTTATAATCCAATATATAACTATAGCTGATTGCATTTTAAAACCCATCCAAGTAAACATACCTGCCATAACTATATTCATCATTCCCATATTTGGCATTGCTTGGGAACTAGAATTAGCGTTAGCCTTTGGTTGTAACATTTTAGACATTATATAAGTACTTACACCTGATAAAACCGGAAGTATAAAATATGGATCTGGTTGATTTAAGTTTGGAATCCATAAAAATCCTGCACCATGATAATCAAGTGTACTGAATGCATAAAATAATACTATTATTATTGGATATTGAATAAGAAGTGGCAAGCATCCACTCATAGGACTTACGTTTTCTTCTTTATAAAGTTTTAATATTTCTTGTTGTGCTCTTTGTGGATCGTTTTTGTATTTTTCTTGTATTGCTGCAGTTTTTGGTTGAACTTCTGCTAATTTAACTGATGATCTTGTCTGCTTTATTGTTAGTGGCAATAGTATTACTTTTACTACTATTGTGAAAATAATTATTGCAATTCCGTAAGAATAATTCGGATTTGAAATTACCGATTGGATCATTCCATGGATAGCATCAAAAAAATTAACAAAATATACCGAAAAAAATTCTTTCAAGCTTTAATCCTCCTGTTTTGTGTTATTTAACTGGATCGTATCCACCCTTACTCCAAGGGTGACACCTTAATATTCTCTTTATAGCCATATATCCACCTTTTAAACCACCATATTTTTCAATAGCCTCTATAGCATACTGTGAACATGTGGGCTGAAATTTACAACATGGTGGTTTTAAGGGTGATATGTATTTTCTATATAAGTTAATCATATGAATCAAAGATTTTTTAATCATTTATTAACCCGCTTTTTCTAAATAAATCTTTCATAGCTTTTTCAATTTCTTTATAACTTTTGTCATTTGAAGCAGTTCTAGCGACAAAAACAAAATCATAACCCTGTTGTTTTAACATGTCTTTATTCAATCTATAGCTTTCACTTATCAATCTTTTTACTCTACTTCTTATTACACTTTTTCCAACTTTTTTGCTAACAGATATTCCAACCCTGTTAAAACTTGAATTATCACCTTTATTTTTATAATTTTTAAAAACATACATAACTAATAAGTAATTAGAGCAAGATTTACCTTTTCTATATACAACTCTAAACTCAGGATTCTTTCGTATTCTATCTAATTTCATATTAACTGCTCCTTTTTTCCTGCAATTGCAGAAAAAGGCCACATCTGCGGCCCTTATGCTGTCAATCTTTTTCTTCCTTTAAGTCTTCTTCTTTTTAGAACATTTCTTCCAGACTTAGTTTTCATTCTTTTTCTGAAACCATGCTCTTTTTTTCTTTGTCTTTTCTTAGGCTGATATGTCATGAACATATACGAACACCCCCTTCGTATGTAATAAAAATATTTATAGCAATTATAGTATCACTATTTTATGGTTTTACCATTAGATTATATATTTCTAATCGCCTTATGTCAAGATAACTGTCTTCACAAAAAAATATATAAAATTTTCCTGTGTGTTAATACTTTTTATTTATATTAATAGTTTTTTGTGGATAACTTATTGAATACCTTGATATATTTTGATATCATGGATACATACTTGTTGATAAAATTGGAATAAGTAAAGTTATGCACATCCTGTTGATAAAATTGTGTATAACTTATTCTATTTTTCTCCTTTTTTATTTAACAGTTATTATTTTTGACGTAAAAACTGAATTTATACATAAATTTTCAATGTGAATAATTTATACTTTTATATTGTTAATATCTTATATATTTATGAAAGTTATCAACATGTGAATATTTTTTATTGCATTTGTCAACAAATTAAATGTATTATTTTATATTGTTAATAACTTTGTTTATTATATGTTATATAATTGTGAAAAAATTTTTTTAAATAAATAAAAAAAATATTGTACTGGAGGATAGGAATAAAAATGAACGCCCAAGTGAAAGAGTTATGGGAAAAAACTTTAATCATTCTAAAAGAAGAACTTACCGAAGTCAGCTTTAATACTTGGATAAAAAGTATTGAACCTATCTCACTAGAAAATATTGCTTTAAAATTAGGTGTTCCAAACAATTTTACAAAAGATATTTTAGAAAATCGATATAAAGATTTAATAATAAACTCGATAAAATCCGTTTCAAATAAGACATATAATGTAGAGTTTTTTGTGGTTTCTGAAGAGGCTCTTGAAAAAGAATCTTCTAAAAAAGAAGAGATTACACAAAGAAGACTAATGGTAAATGATGAAATGTCTGCCATACTTAATCCAAAGTATACATTTGATTCGTTTGTTATAGGCAACAGTAATCGATTCGCACATGCAGCTTCTTTGGCCGTTGCAGAATCACCTGCTAAAGCTTATAATCCACTATTTATATATGGGGGAGTAGGACTTGGAAAAACACACCTTATGCATGCAATAGGTCACTACATACAAGATGTAAATCCTAAATCTAAAGTTGTTTACGTTTCTTCTGAAAAATTTACTAATGAACTTATAAATTCAATAAAAGATGATAAAAATGTTGAATTTAGAAACAAATATAGAAATATAGACGTACTTTTAATAGATGATATTCAATTTATTGCGGGAAAGGAAAGAACTCAAGAAGAATTTTTCCATACATTTAATGCCCTTCATGAAGCTAATAAACAAATAATTTTATCTAGTGATAGACCACCAAAAGAAATTCCTACACTTGAAGATAGGTTACGTTCAAGATTTGAATGGGGTCTTATTGCAGATATACAACCACCAGATTTTGAAACTAGAATTGCTATTTTAAAGAAAAAAGCAGATGTTGAAAGTCTAGATATTCCTAATGATGTGATGGTTTATATTGCTACGCAAATAAAATCAAATATTAGAGAATTAGAAGGTGCTTTAATAAGAATTGTTGCTTACTCATCTTTAACCAATAGAGAAATAAATGTTGATTTAGCAACAGAAGCTCTAAAAGATATCATATCTAGTAAAAATGCACGTCAAATTACTATAGAATTAATTCAAGACATAGTTTCTAGTTACTACAACTTAAAAATTGAAGATTTTAAATCCTCACGAAGAACTAGAAATGTAGCTTTTCCAAGACAGATTGCAATGTATCTTTCCAGAAAACTTACAGATATGTCCCTACCTAAAATTGGAGAAGAATTTGGTGGTAGAGATCATACTACAGTAATTCATGCTTATGAAAAAATTTCTCAAGCATTAAAGAAAGATGAAAACCTTCAAAGCTCAGTATCTGACCTAACTAAGAAGATACAACAAAAATAACTAACAGCTGTTATTAATTTAACCATTAGTTATTGTGGATAAAAAACAAAATACTTATGGGTTGTTAATATTGTGGATAAATTGAAATAGTTATCGGTTGTTTATCCACAATTATTTTTATTGACTTTTTATTGCAGTTACAAGGGTTAAAGGGGTTATCCACATACTAACAGCCCCTACTACTATTACTACTATATTTTTTATATTATCTAAGCTATACTGTATACTATAAAAAATGTTAATAAGGAGGATTACTATGAAGCTTTTAATTAACAAAAATTCATTGTTAGAAGCAATATCAAATGTTCAAAAAGCCATTACTGGAAAATCAACACTTCCTATACTTCAAGGAATATACATAAATGCGTATAAAAATACATTAACACTAATTGGTTCCGATATAGATGTTTGTATTGAAACTAAGATTGACGCAGAAATACTAGAAGAAGGATCTATAGTTGTTGATTCAAGATTGTTCGGAGAAATAATTAGAAAGTTACCAAATGCAGAAATAGAAATAAGTACTATTGATAACAATACAATAGAACTTAATTGTCAAAAATCATGTGTTAATTTAATTCATATGGATGCTAGTGAATATCCATTACTTCCAACGATAACAGAAGATACAATCTTCTCTATATCTCAAAAAACATTAAAAAACATGATAAAAGGAACAATATTTGCAGTAGCACAAGATGAAACAAGACCAATTCTTACAGGTGTACTTTTTGAGGTTAAGGATAGAAAATTAAATTTAGTTGCTCTTGATGGTTTTAGAGTTGCGTTTAGAAGTGAACAGTTAGATTGTAATGACAATAAAGAAGCTGTTATTCCAGGAAAAACGTTAAATGAAGTTTCTAAAATACTTGAAGATAAAGATGAGAATGTGGAAATAACTTTTACAAACAACCATATTTTATTTAATATTGGAAATACAAAAGTTATCTCTAGACTTTTAGAAGGCGAATTTATAAAATATGCTTCTATAATTCCTCAAGAATATAAAACTAAAGTTATAGTTAATAAAAATGAAATTTTAGGATGTATTGAAAGAGCATCTCTAATGGCGAAAGATGGAAACACAAATCTTGTAAAATTAGAGATTGTTGATGACAACTTAATAGTCACTTCTAATTCTCAATTGGGAAAAGCAAGGGAAGAAGTGAATATTATTCTGCAAGGAGAATCTCTTAAAATTGCATTTAACTCTAAATATCTTATAGACGTATTTAAAAATATTGAAGAAGAAGAAATTGTTATGGAGTTATCTAGTTCCGTTGCGCCATGTGTAGTAAAAAATAAAGAAGTTAACAACTGCACATATCTTTTACTACCAGTAAGGGTACTAAATAATTAATATAAAAAAGTATAAATAAAAGGAGAAACTTGATTTAAAATAAGATTTAATTTAAATATTTGAATAGTAATTTTTACTATGGAAAAAATATAAATAGAATCTTGTCAAGGTGTAAGAGTTATGATAGAAATAAAAATAAATACTGAATTTATAAAATTGGACTCATTTTTAAAGTTCTCAGGTGCTTGTTCCTTAGGTTCTGAAGCTAAATTTTTTATTAAAAATGGTGACGTTAAAGTCAATGGTGACATAGAAATTCAAAGAGGAAAAAAGCTATACAACGGTGATATCGTTGAATTTCAAGGTGAAAATTATAAAATTGTATAACTAAGTATGCACCGAATCAATTCGGTGTATATTTTTAAATACTCTATATTTAGTAATTACACTAAATGTTGATAGTATGATATAATTTATTATTGGGTGTTTGTTTATTATGTATGTTAATAAGTTGATTATAAAAAATTTTAGAAGTTACAATGAGCTAGTATTAAACCTTACAAATGGAACTAATGTTTTTGTAGGTGACAATGCTCAAGGAAAAACAAATATATTAGAGTCAATATATTATTCAAGTATAGGAAAATCTCATAGAACTAATAGAGATAAAGAGCTTATTACTTGGAATAAAGATGATGCGTATATAAGAGTTGATATATCTAAAAAGAGATTAGATAAAAAAATAGAAATGAAAATATTTAAAGAGGGCAAAAAAGGTATAAATATCAATTCTGTAAAAATAAATAGGCTCTCTGAACTTGTAGGTGTACTTAATGTTGTTATGTTTTCACCAGAAGACTTAAGCATTATAAAAGATTCACCGTCATATAGAAGAAAATTTTTGGATATAGAGCTTTGTAAGTTATATCCTAAATACTATTACAACCTAGCTGCTTACAAAAAAGTACTAGCAGAGAGGAATAATGTTTTGAAAAAATTTAATTGCAATTTAGATATTTTAGATATATACGATATTAAATTAAGTGAATTTGGAACATATATAATTGAGAAAAGACTAGAATATATAAATAGATTAAATGATAAGGCGTTAAATATTCATAAAGATATAACGTCTAATAAAGAAATTATAAATTTTGCTTATTTAAGTAATATAAAAGAGGATGACGTTGATATAAAAGCTCAAATGTATAACTCTTTATTAAAAAATAGAAAAAAGGATTTTGAAAGAAAAATAACTTCAATAGGTCCCCATAGAGACGATTTTGCAACATTTATTAATAATATTGATGTTAAAACTTATGGATCACAAGGTCAGCAAAGAACATCAGTACTTTCAATGAAATTTGCATCAGTGCAGATAATTAAAGACATAACTGGCGAATATCCTCTGTTGCTTTTAGATGATGTACTTTCCGAATTAGATATATCTCGTCAAAAATACATATTGAATTCTATCAGTAATGTTCAAACTTTAATTACTTGTACAGGAATAAATAATATAAAAAAATATTTAAATTCTTCAGTTGACATTAAAATATTTGAAGTTAAAACTGGAAAAATAACTGATATTACCAATTAAGGAGGGTAAATATGTTTTTGCACTTAGGAGAAAATGTGGTAGTTCCAGTAAAAGATGTAATAGCGATTCTAGATATGGAATCAACTATGTACAGTTCGGATACAATTCAATTTTTAAGAATGGCAGAAGAGGATGGATTTGTAGAAAGAATCACTAAAGAAAAGCCAAAATCTTTTGTTATAGCAGAAGTAGAAAAAAAGAGTAAAATATACTTATCACCAATATCTTCAGCAACATTATGCAAAAGAACAGATATTGCATATTGTGAGCTTTAGTAAGTTAGGAGGATATACATGGATACCAATAAAGTTTATGATGAAAATCAAATACAAGTACTAGAAGGTCTAGAAGCCGTAAGAAAAAGACCAGGAATGTATATAGGTAGCACAAGCGCAAGAGGACTTCATCACTTGGTTTATGAAATAGTAGATAACAGTATAGATGAGGCCTTAGCAGGATTTTGTAATAATATAAAAGTTACTATTCATGAAGATAACTCAATAACAGTAGAAGATGACGGAAGAGGTATGCCCGTTGGAATACATCCAAAATTAAAAATACCGACAGTAGAAGTAATCATGACTGTGCTTCATGCAGGTGGTAAATTTGGTGGAGGAGGATACAAAGTATCTGGAGGTCTGCACGGTGTTGGAGCATCTGTTGTAAATGCTCTTTCAGAAATTTGTACAGTTGAGGTAAAAAGAGATGGACACATATGGAAAGAGACTTTCTCAAGAGGAAAAGTCCTAAATCCATTTGAAGTAGTTGGCGACACAGATGATCATGGAACTAGAATTTATTTTAAGGCAGATTCTGAAATATTTGATGAGGTAAACTATGATTATGATACATTAAGCCAAAGACTAAGAGAACTTTCATTTTTAAATAAGGGAATTAAAATAACATTAACAGATGAAAGAGAAGGAAAAAGTCAAGAGTTCCACTATGAAGGTGGTATAAAATCTTTTGTTGAGTATTTAAATAGAAACAAAGGCAAAATACATAATGAGCCTATTTATGTAGAAGGAATTAAAGATGATTGTACCGTTGAAATTGCACTTCAATACAACGATTCATACAATGAAAATCTATTTTCATTTGCCAATAATATAGATACAATTGAAGGTGGAACACATTTAGTTGGATTCAAAGCTGCATTAACTAGAGTTATAAATGATTATGCTAAAAAATTTGGACATTTAAAAGAAAATGATAAAAACTTAAGTGGTGAAGATGTAAGAGAAGGATTAACAGCAGTAGTTTCTGTTAAAATAACAGATCCTCAATTTGAAGGTCAAACTAAAACAAAACTAGGAAATAGCCAAGTTAGAGGAATAGTGGAATCAATAGCAAATGATTCTATAACAAACTTCTTAGAGGAAAACCCTCAAGTTGGTAAAAGCATAATAGATAAAGGTTTAAATGCTGCAAGGGCTAGAGAAGCTGCAAAAAAAGCAAGAGAACTAACAAGAAGAAAATCTGTTCTTGAAAGTACAGCTTTGCCTGGAAAATTAGCGGATTGTTCCTCTAAAAATCCAGCAGAATGTGAAATTTATATAGTTGAGGGAGATTCTGCCGGTGGTTCTGCTAAGCAAGGTAGAAATAGAAAATTCCAAGCTATTTTACCTTTAAGAGGTAAAATTATGAATGTTGAAAAACAAAGATTAGATAAAATGCTGAATTCAGATACAATTAAATCTATGATAACAGCATTTGGTGGCGGAATTGGAAAAGATTTTGATGTTAGCAGAATTAGATATCACAAAATAATAATAATGACAGATGCGGATGTTGATGGAGCTCACATAAGAACATTATTACTTACTTTCTTTTACAGATACATGAGAGAATTAGTGGATGAGGGTCATGTTTATATAGCTCAGCCGCCTCTTTATAGATTAAAAAAGGGCAAAAATGAATATTACACATATAGTGATAAAGAACTTGAGACCTTAATTCAAGAGGTTGGTGGAAAAGATAGTAGTGTAGATATACAAAGATATAAAGGTTTAGGAGAAATGAATGCAGAACAACTTTGGGATACTACTATGAACCCAGAGAATAGAACACTGCTTAAGGTAGATGTAGAAGATGCAATGGCTGCAGATGAAATTTTTACTATTCTTATGGGAGATAAAGTTGAACCTCGTAGAGAATTCATAGAAGAGAATGCTAAAAAAGTTATTAATCTAGATATATAGTTAATTATACAAATTAGAGAGGTGTAACATATGAATAGCGAAGAAAAAATATTGCCTGTAGACATAAGAAATGAAATGAAAAAATGTTATATAGATTATGCAATGAGTGTTATAGCTGGTCGTGCGCTTCCAGATGTTAGAGATGGGTTAAAGCCTGTTCATAGAAGAATATTATATTCAATGCATGAATTAGGATTATATCCAGAGAAGGGATATAGAAAGTGTGCAAGGATAGTCGGAGATGTTCTAGGTAAGTATCACCCACATGGTGATACGGCTGTTTATGATGCACTTGTAAGACTAGCACAAGATTTTTCAATTAGATATAAATTAGTTGATGGTCATGGAAACTTTGGATCAGTTGATGGTGATGGCGCAGCAGCAATGAGATATACTGAAGCGAAGATGGATAAAATAACAACTCAAATGTTAAGAGATATAAATAAAAACACAGTAGATTTTATACCAAACTTCGATGGAGAAGAAAAAGAACCTGTAGTATTACCTTGTAGATTCCCTAACTTGTTAGTAAATGGATCAACAGGTATTGCTGTTGGAATGGCAACTAATATACCACCACATAATTTAAATGAAGTTATTGATGGGGTACTTATGCTTATAGAAGATGCAGATGTTTCAATAAGTGAATTAATGACTGAAATTAAAGGGCCGGACTTTCCAACATCAGGAATAATATTAGGTAAAAGTGGAATAAGAAATGCTTATGAAACTGGAAGAGGTAAGGTTTTAGTTAGATCTAAAGCAGAAATAGAAGAAGAAAATGGAAGACATAAAATTATAGTTACGGAGATACCTTATCAGGTTAATAAAGCAAATTTAATAGAGGCTATAGCTAATCTAGTTAAAGAAAAAAAATTAGATGGAATATCTGATCTTAGAGATGAATCAGATAGAGACGGTATGCGTATAGTTATAGAATTAAAAAGAGATGCTAATCCTAATATAGTTTTAAATAGATTATATAAACATACTAAAATGCAAGATACTTTTGGAATTATAATGCTTGTTTTGGTAGATGGTGAGCCTAAGGTATTAAACTTAAAACAAATACTTTCATACTATTTAGAGCATCAAAAGGAAGTTGTTACTAGAAGAACTCAATTTGATTTAGATAAGGCATTAGCGAGAGCACATATACTTGAAGGCCTTAGAATAGCATTAGACCACATAGATCAAGTAATAGCATTAATAAGAGGTTCTAAAACCACAGTAGAAGCTAAAGAAGGATTAATAAAAGAGTTTGGTCTATCAGAAAAACAAGCTCAAGCTATATTAGATATGAAACTTCAAAGGCTTACAGGATTAGAGCGTGAAAAGATTGAAGAAGAATATAATCAATTAATGGAAACTGTAAAATATTTAAGATCAATACTTGAAAGTGAAGAAAAGTTACTTGATATAATAAAAGAAGAGCTTATAGAGATAAAGAATAAGTATGGTGATGAAAGAAAAACAGCAATAGAGAAAAATCCATATAGTTTTGATGATGAGGATTTAATTGATGATGAAGATGTTGTAATAACATTAACTCATGCTGGATATATAAAAAGATTACCAGTAGATACTTATAATGCTCAAAAAAGAGGGGGAAGAGGAGTACAAGGTGCTAACACTAAAGAAGATGACTTTGTAGAAAATATAATAACTACCCCTATATTAAATAACTTATTGTTCTTTACTAACAAGGGAAAAGTTTATAGATTAAAAGCTTACGAAATTCCAGAAGGTAGTAGAACATCTAAGGGAACTAATATAATAAATGTATTACCAATAGAGAATGGTGAAACAATACAGGCAATAATGCCAATTAAAACCTTTGACAAAGATAACTCATTAATAATGGGAACTAAATATGGTGTAGTTAAAAAGACATCATTAGATAAATATGCATCTATAAGAAGAAATGGCTTAAATGCTATAAATTTAAGAGAAAATGATGAGTTAGTAGGGGTAAATATTACTAAGGGCGATAGTGAAGTAATATTTGTAACTAAAAACGGATATTCAATTAGATTTAGTGAAAAAGATGTAAGACAAATGGGTAGAGTAGCTACTGGTGTTAAAGCTATAACATTAAGAAAAGAAGATGTAGTGGTTTCAATGCTAGTTGTAAAAGAAAGTGAAGAGTTACTTGTTATAAGTGAAAAAGGTTTTGGTAAAAGAACAAATATAAAAGAATATACACTGCAACATAGAGGTGGTAAGGGAATAATAACTTACAAAATAACAGAAAAAACAGGATGTGTTGTAGGTGCAAGAATAGTTAATGACTTAGATGAGCTTATGCTTATGAATAGCAATGGAATAATGATTAGAATAAATGTAAGTGATATATCTACTTGTGGAAGAAATACAATGGGTGTAACACTTATGAAAACTGGCGAAGATGTAAATATAGTAGCTATTGCTAAAATAAATTATTCAGAGCCTAAAGAAGAATCAGAAGATCATATTAAAGAAGAAGAAAGCTCAAATGAAGAAATAAAAAATATAGATAATGAATAAAGAAGAATAAAAAAGCTGTACCTTAGCATTTAAGGTACAGCTTTTCTTATGCTTTTATAGTTTATAAAAGCAATTATATAGTAAGATTTATAGATATAAATATAAAAACAATTAAAACTTTGCCACGTGTATCTTTTGTAGAAAAAAGAAGGATTTAATAGAAAAATAAAGAAAAATGGAAAAGATTTTAATAAATAGATTATAAAAGCTAAAATCAGGTTTTAAAAAAGTATATAATAAATCTTGTCGCTGAGGCAAGCAAGTAAACAGCCCAAGCGATAAGGATTAAAACTTTAAAAAATACTTTCAAAATTTGAAAATAAATTTTAAAAAAGTATTGACAAAAAAGTTTAAATCTAGTAGAATAGTAAAAGTCGTCA